>CAXUOL010000039.1:5308-19690 GCA_964252435.1 uncultured Nostoc sp. | reverse complement strand
CAAAGCTCATCATCAATGTGTTTAGGACGTTGCGCGATCGCACAAATCCACCATAGAAAAACGCTAATCCTGGTGTCATTAGCAGTACAAGTGCTGCTGAAATCAGCATAAATGCTGTGTCTCCAGTATCAGCAGTAGGTGGGGCAGCAGTTGGGGTTTGGGCAAAAGCATTGCCCATCAACGGCCCTCCTAAAAATAGTAGGGTGATAGCTCCAATCATCACAACTTTTTTCAACACTTATTTTTCTTCCTAAGCACCAACGATTTGTATACTTAACTACATTTGATTACTTTTATGGACACATTTTTGTCTTAAAAGTTACTTAACTTGAATTTTCTTGAAATGTTAACAAAAATATAAACCGGATTGTAGTTGTCAAGATTTAAATTAGCGTATAAACACGCAATCATTACATTGCATCTTTATTTTTTGAAGAATAGAAGAATAGTATCTTATTCAAGCCTGACAAAATTCCAAATTTTTATTTACCTGCTGTTACAAGGCAAAATAATTGTGATATTTGACAAAGATTGTAAATTATCGCCAGTATTTTCCAAGAATTTACACAAATATGCAGCAGATTTAAACTTCTCTACGAACGCGAACAGCCTGTCAAAGATAGAGGTTACGCTAATGTGAGGTACAGAAATACCCTAATTGTGCGATTGCGATCGTCTCCTAGAGAAGGGAGAAGCAAGTAGGTAAGGGTTGGAGAGGAGTATACCTCATGTAGTCGCAAAATGCTGCATCATGAGTTTTCTTTATATCTCCCGCATAAACACGTAGATATCTAAATGCTTGCTTTTGACAGGTTAGTTGCGAAAAAACTTTTGCAATTTTGGGTGAGATTACAGCGGATTTCAAGTTAGTGAAGTACATAAGCTAAGTCTCAAAGCCAGGTATAAAGCCTGTTTTACTTCAGAATTCTGAATTCTGCTGTAACGAATCAAAGGTTATGAGTGAGTAACAAAAAGGGCAGGTATAAAACCCGCCCTCAAAGTAATCAATATTTAAACTAAACTAGCGATCGCAATTTAATTCCCAATTTGGGGCGCACTCAAAGAAACCTTTAGTGTTTCTTCTTTTTGCTGTGCTAATGTCGGTACAGAATCCCGCAATCTTGCCGTCAATTGTACAGTTGTAGCGTCGTACATCTGAGTCAGCAATTTTGGATACAAACCAATACCAATAATTGGCACCAACAAACAAGCAATGATAAATACTTCACGGGGTTCGGCATCTATCAAAGCTTGGTGAGAAACTAATTCCTCGTTCTCTTTACCGTAGAAAATTTCTCGCAGCATCGACAGCAGATAAATCGGAGTTAAAATTACTCCTACTGCCATCAAGAACACCACGATAACTTTGAAGGTAGAGCTATAAGCATCGCTAGTAGCAAAGCCGACAAACACCATTAATTCTGCCACGAAACCGCTCATACCTGGTAAAGCAAGAGAAGCCATCGAACAGGCAGTAAACATAGCGAAAATCTTCTTCATTCTTTTGCCGACACCGCCCATTTCATCCAACATCAGGGTGTGTGTGCGATCATAAGTCGCGCCGACAAGGAAGAACAAACTCGCCCCAATTAACCCGTGGGAAACCATTTGCAATACTGCTCCACTCAATCCCAAATCGGTGAAGCAGGCAATACCAATCATCACAAAGCCCATGTGGGAAATTGAAGAGTAGGCAATTTTTCGCTTCAGGTTGCGCTGGGCAAAGGATGTCAAGGCAGCGTAGATGATATTAACTACCCCCAAAACTACCAATACTGGTGCAAAATAAGCGTGGGCATCGGGGAGCATTTGGGCATTCATCCGAATTAAGGCGTAACCGCCCATTTTTAGAAGAATACCTGCCAATAACATGTGTACAGGCGCTGTAGCTTCACCGTGGGCATCAGGTAGCCACGTGTGCAAGGGAATAATCGGCAACTTGACGGCGTAGGCAATCAGGAAGCCAGCATAGAGGGCAAGTTGGAAATTCAGAGCGAAATCTTTTAAGGCGAGCGATCGCATGTCAAACGTCACCGTATCGCCGTAAAATCCCATTGTCAGGGCAGAGAGCAAAATAAACAGCGACCCGCCAGCGGTGTATAAAATAAATTTGGTTGCTGCATATTGCCGCCTTTTGCCTCCCCAAATCGACAGCAGAAAGTATATCGGCACCAGTTCCAGTTCCCACACCAGGAAAAACAACAGCATATCCTGGACGGCGAACACGGCAATCTGACCGCCATACATCGCCAAAATCAAGAAATAAAATAGCTTTGGCTTGAAGGTAACAGGCCAAGCTGCTAAAATCGCCAGCGTGGTAATGAATCCAGTCAAAATAATTAGGGGCATGGATAAGCCATCTGCCCCTACTGACCAATTCAAATCTAGTTGGGGTACCCAAGCGTAACTCTCGACCAACTGCAAATCTGGATTGGAGAAATCATACCCAGTATAAAAAGCATAAACAATTAGTGCAAAATCTATCAGCCCTACGATCAGGGAGTACCAGCGCACTGTTTTGCCTTCTTTATCTGGGATGATGGGAATCAGTAGTGAGGCGGCTATTGGCAACAGAATAATCGTCGTCAGCCACGGAAAATTAGCTGTATTCATCACAATTCGTCTGCTATCAAAATCATGTTTGGCAAAAAGTCACTAGTTATTAAGTAACAGCTTTTTGAGGATTTCGTCTTCCTCGTTAGGTTGATTTAATTAAATTGCCAATCCTCCATTATTTCTCTTGGGAGTCTTTTTTGACACTTGTGGGTGCGGAATGTGGGTTGTGATACTCCCAGTCAACTCAAAAATTTACTTGAAAAAAGCCGCTAAACCACAGTTATAGCGGTGCGTCGCTAAAAATACACGATGCAGTTTGGCGGTTGTCGAAAAAAGGATTTGGTGCAAAAAGCATGACAAGAGAAACAACCATAATGATAATGGCACAAATTGAAAATCAGATTCGTTATGAGCTACCTAATCCTTTGTACACTTGATGAATTTTTGATGCCCAAAAGAAATCGATCGGACACCTAAAATGCAAATTATCATCGAAATCCCCAACGAGATTGCCCATCAACTCGCTAATACCCCTGACCAACTTTCCCGCCGCGCCCTAGAATCTCTGGTGGTCGAAGCTTATCGCCATCGGCAACTTTCTACTGCCCAAGTTCAGCGTCTGTTAAATCTCTCTTCTCGACTGGCTACTGATGCTTTTCTCAAAGCCTATGAAGCTTACCTGCCCTACACCGCAGCTGACTTAGAGCAAGACTTGCAAGCTATTGACCAAGCCATTTTAGAGCGTTATTACCAAGAACGAGGTTAATTTTGCCATGTTCGTCAACCCAAAACTACTACCTGTATTCATCTGGTCGCAAGAAGAGGTGACATGAAGGAGGGCAGTAAATATCAGCTACTCCTAGAATTTTTGCGTGGCAGCGATCGCAATGAAATAACTCTATCATTTGCTGAAATAGAGAGTTTAATAAAAGACTCTTTGCCCAATTCCGCAAAAAGTAAACGTGCTTGGTGGAGTAATCGCAGCAAAGGCGCATTACAAGCTTCAGCCTGGATAGAAGCTGGATATCGCGTTGAAAATGTTGATTTTGAGCAGCGGCAAGTAAAATTTTACAAACCTCCTAATAACTTTCAAGTTCAGGTGAAAGATGACACTGTGCTGTGGAATGGGGAATTAATTAAAGCACTGCGTCTTCACATGGGTTTAACACAAGCAGAGTTTGCACAAAGACTAGGAGTGCGTCAGAAAACTGTCAGTAATTGGGAAAACAGTCTCTATGTACTACCTCGCTCTACAGCCAAACATTTGGAATTAGTTGCTGAAATAGCTGGATTTAAATATGAGAAAGAGCCAGAAGATTCAGAATAGCTAATTGACATTTTAGTAAACTGATTACTAGAATGTCAGAATAACATCTGCTTCTGACAATAGTCAAGCATGAATCGGCAATGACGTAACGCAGCTTTTACCGCAAAAGCTGTGAGATGAGAGTGTTTAGCAGTGATGAGAACACACTCACAACAATCAAATAAAAATCTTGTCAGAAGCCAGCAAACAAGTTTCCGACGCTTCCTGCTGACTTCTGAATCCCCAGTCAAAAGGAGACTTTCATAATGATAGAACCAACTAGCACCCAAAATCATCCTTGGGTAATAGTAAGAACTGTAGTGATTACCCAATCTCACACCGTCGCCCGTTTTGCTAATCGCCAAGATGCGGAAGACCATTTAAGATTTCTGCGTCGAACTATTCCCAACGGGGGTTTTGAGGTCATGTTTGAACCCCCAGATGATGTCAAAAAAGACTTGAATGTTTAACAGAGAATGCGATCGCTAGCAGCCTCATCAGGCAATTATTACAAGCTGTCCTATGAGAAACAAATCTGGCGATCGCACTATATAACTTCCTAGTTCATTAGAGGCTGATTATTAGGGAAATTTAACCTACTGATGCTTAAATCCTCGATCGTTAGATTACCTTATCGATCTTAACTGACGATTAAATTCTTTAAACCAACTTTCTTGTGAGCAAAGAGTTCCCCTATCACCTTCAAGCAAAACACCATAGTCCCTGCTTCTCACCTCAAACTATTCACGGCTACCGTCAAAAATTTACCCGAAAAAAGCCGCTAAAATTATAGTTTAGGGGTGCGATCGCGTAGCCTACCGCATCGCTAAAAATACAAGATGCTGTTTGGTGTTGATTCGGTACAAAAAAGCATAACAGTAGAAATAACCATAATGATAATCGCACAAATTGAAAGTCAAATTCGTTATCTCACTAACGTAGATGGAGAAACAACAGATGTACTCGTCCCTATAGAACTTTGGCAACAGCTTATAAGTTCCATAAATTCTGATAACGCCAGTGGTTTAGCTTGGATTGATGAACAAGAGCCAAAAGCACAAATATTAGCCGATTTGCAAGAGTCAGTGCGACAAGCAGCAGTAGGACAAACTTTTCCAGTTTCAGAGCTTTGGGACGATATCGAAGCCTAGATTTATGGCAGAAGTTCGCTTTACACCTCCCTTCAAACGTCGTCTCAAAACTCTGACTAAACGCTATCGCCAAATTCAAATTGACATTCAACCCATTATTGATCAGCTACAGGCTGGGAATTTTATCGGCGATCAAATTTCTGGGATAGACTTGACCGTTTTTAAAGTTAGAGCAAAAAACAGTGATATCCCGACGGGTAAAAGTGGTGGATATCGGGTGATTTATCAGGTTGTCTCACCTGAATGCGTCTTACTTCTACTCATATATGCAAAATCTGATCAGGCGGATGTGAGTTTAGAGGAGATTGAAGATGCAATTAAAAAGACATAGCCATACATAGATAAAGCGCGATCGCCCGCGATCGCATATCATTGTTTGGTTTTATTATGCCGACTTACTTAGGAGAAGAAGAAGTGACATGAAGGAGGGCAGTAAATATCAGCCAATCCTTGAGTTTTTACGTGGCAGCGATCGCAATGAAATAACTCTATCATTTGCTGAAATCGAGAGTTTAATAAAAGACTCTTTACCCAATTCCGCAAAAAGTAAACATGCTTGGTGGAGTAATCGCAGCAAAGGCGCAAAAATCTGGCGATCACTTCGTAAGTCATAAATAATATCTGTTCCGAAATTCAATTGTTTAGTTGATATAGATATATGAAATTCCAAGCTGGATACTACATATTCCTCTCCTGGGCGATCGCACTATATAATTTCTTAGTTTATTAGAGGCTGATTCCCATCTTTAGCTTTGAAATATTGCTTTAGCAAGTCCAGAACCAAAGCATTTTCAGACATTGACTATGGGATGAACAAACGACTTACACCTAGATAATTCTCAAGGTAAAGTGCAATCTCAATCAAGCGGTCAATACATTGTTCTCGATATTCCCGTTCAACAATCCGATCGACATTTGCAATGGTAACTACAGGCAATGAAGTTGGTAAGCATTCTTCTCGAAGAACTTGTTCTAAGGAATCTTCACCCTTCATACTACGGTTAGCTGTTAATAAAATCATTTGATTCTCTTGAGCAAATCGCCAAACTATGGGATCGCTGCTATCTATTGACAATTCCACTTCATTAAAGGAAACAAAACGAATAGCTAAATCTTCAAGCCACCCTTCAGAAGAAATGCTGCCGAAAAGCATGATTGATTGACCTTCAATGTTGTGATCTATGAGAAAAATCACTGGCTGTTCGCTGCTCGTTTAGCTTTACGCGCTTGCAGTTTTTGCCAAGCAGATAAATACTCAGGCTTTGGAGGAAGCTTAGAAATATCGGCAATACGTTCTCGATTACGCTCTTCCCAATATTGGCGGATTTCTTCTGCTTGTTGTAAGACAGTTTGATATTCTGATTCTACTTCTTCATAATAGTTATCAATATAAGCCATAGCTACATCAAACTGTTCATCAGTTAGATAAAATTGGTGACGAATCAAATGGCGCGGATAGTCTGCGTGAATATAATCCATTAACTGATAGAGAGTAATCCTTGTGCCTGAAATTGTCAGACCACGCTCTGTCCAAATAATGGCTGGTTGATTGTCAGTAGTTTTAGCCATACCTATTAATTAAAAAGTTTCTCTAGTTACTAAATTTAGTCGGTCATATCATTTTCTAGCTTTACTCGAAGATACAACCCATTTTTTCAAGCTTACTGATTAAGTCTCTTCGTTTCATGAGATTTCAAGTTCTACAAATCTGCGAATATTTTGGATAGTTCCACTTGTTAATTCACTGTAAATATCGAGTAGATTTTCTCTTAGCTCCTCTTCGGTTTCACGCTGAGCCCAATAGTCAGGATATTCTTCGAGATAACCTAACCACATATCATCATCTTGCCAGTAAATGTATTTCTTCTTAATCATTTGCCTATTCACTGCCTTTTTCTGAACTACGAGGTTTTTGAGTACTCTAGAAGACTGTAGATTAAATTACTGAACTATTAGGCAAAAAAAGGAGTCTAATTTAGACTCTTAAAAAACTTAGGGGCGGACAGTCGCCCACCCCGATTAAAATCAGGTAACACCAAAGACAATCACTAAGCCCAAAACTGCCCCAAACACAATCAAGGCATAGAATTGAGCGCGACCGTTTTCTAGGTACTTCAGACCTTCACCGCTGACAAGGGTGAAAAAGCCTGTAAGGTTAACAGCACCATCGACAACGCGGAAGTCAACTTCCATAACTTGTCTAGCTACGCGACGCAAGCCGAGGACAAAAACCCGATGGTAAATGTCATCAAAGTACCACTTGTTGAGGGATAACTCGTAAAGTGGTTTGATTTTAGCAGCGATCGCAGCCGGGTCAATCTGACGGCGCAAATACATCAGCGAAGCTAAAGTAATCGCAACCAAGGAAATTCCCACTGAGGCACCCGCCATAATGTAGAATTCCGTCGGATTGAACTCCGCAGCCTTTTCTAGAACTTCGGTGAGAGTTTCGCTAGGAGGAAAGATAAACTCTTCAAAATAATTGGCGTAGGGAGTTCCCACCAAACCAATGAAAATCGAAGGCACAGCCAAAAATACTAATGGCAGAGTCATTGTCCACGGCGATTCGTGAGGCGAGTCGCTGTGATGTCCATGGGAGTCATGAGAGTCATGGGAGTCATGGTGTGCACCAGTTGCCGCCAATTCTCCTTTTTTCATTGCCCCAGGCCCAAAATTCGGGGCTAGTTCTTCTGACTCTAACTCCAGAACAATTGTCGCCGCCTTCTTGAGTTTTTCCTTGATTTTCTCGTCAGTACCCCGGAATTTGCCTTCAAATGTCGAGAAATACATTCTAAACATATAGAAAGCAGTAATCCCGGCAGTTAGCCAGCCGATGAACCAGAGTAGTGGGTTAGCTTCAAAAGCCTTTCCTAGAATTTCATCTTTTGACCAGAAACCAGCAAAGGGTGGAATACCAGAAATTGCCAAGCAACCAATCAAAAAGGTAGTTGCTGTGACGGGCATATACTTTCGTAGTCCACCCATCAAGCGCATATCTTGGGCTAAGGCGGGGTCGTGTCCAACGACACCTTCCATACCATGAATTACAGAACCTGAACCCAAAAACAACATCGCCTTGAAATAGGCATGGGTCATCAGGTGGAATAGTCCAGCACTGTAGGAACCTATTCCCATTGCCATCACCATGTAACCAAGTTGGGAAATGGTGGAGTAAGCCAAGCCCTTTTTGATGTCGTTTTGGGTAATGGCAATGGTTGCCCCCAAAAATGCCGTAAACGCCCCAGTAAAGGCAATGACATTCATTGCGGCTGGAACGTCTTCAAATACTGGGTACATTCGGGCAATCAGGAAAACACCCGCCGCCACCATCGTTGCTGCGTGAATCAAGGCAGAAATGGGGGTGGGGCCTTCCATTGCGTCTGGTAGCCAGACATGGAGGGGGAATTGGGCTGATTTCGCTACTGGCCCTAAGAAAACTAAAATCGCAAACAGGACAGCGAGAAAATTGCTGATCGAACCTGATTCTACGAGTTGGGCGAGGCGATCGCCCATGATATTAAAATCAAAGCTGCCTGTTGCCCAAAATAGCCCCAAAATACCGAGTAATAGACCAAAGTCACCTACGCGGTTGGTAACAAAGGCTTTTTGCGCGGCATCGGCTGCTGACTTGCGATCGAACCAAAAACCGACCAGCAAGTAAGAACACATCCCGACCAGTTCCCAGAAGATATAAATCTGTACTAGGTTGGGGCTGACCACCAGACCTAACATTGAGGAGCCAAACAAACTGAGATAGGCGTAAAACCTCACATAGCCGGGATCGTGAGCCATGTAGCCATCGGTGTAAACCATGACTAACAAGGCTACCGTTGTGACAATCACCAGCATTAGGGCTGTCAGGTGGTCAATAGTGTAGCCCATGCTCAGGTGAAAATTACCTGCTGCCGCCCACTCAAAGGTGCGGATATAAGGCGCGTGTCCTTGAATTTGACTCCATAACAAGGCAAACGACAGCCCCATAGCTGCTGCCATCATGGAGATAATCACCACAGCGTTAAGCTGCCGTAGGCGGTTTGTCACCTGATTCAACGAGATTAACCCTAGACCGACCAGCATCGCCCCAAAAAGAGGGAACACCGGAATCAGCCAGGCATACTGATAGATTACTTCCATCACTGACGCCTACTTTTAGAATTCTTGATTAGCGTGTCGAAACTGTTAATAATTGTGACACACACCCTTTAGGATAAAATAACCCACCCAAGGCTGATTGGGTGGGGTATTAAGCATGGTTTTAGATTTGGTCATTAGTCATTGGTCATTGGTCATTGGTCTTATGCCCCATGCCCCATGCCCCATGCCCAATATCCATCAGGCTGACCAACACTCTAAGTCCACTGTTTTTGAACTTTTGTAGATTTTGGGGTAATTGCTGTAGCTGGCTTTAATCTCTTCTAAAGCTAGACGTAAATCTTCCCTGCTACGAAAGCATTCTAAGCGATGGCGAATAGTGCCATTTTCAATCAATAGTAAAGTGGGTAGTGATTTTAGCCTATAAGTAGTAGACAATTTAAAATTTTGATCGGCGTTAACCCCGACTAATTTAATTTCATCCCCGCACTGGGCTTGAAATTGCAACAACAGCGGGTGGATAACTTTACACAAGCCACACCAAGGTGCTTCAAAGTTAACTAAAACAGGAATAGGAGATTCTAAAACTTCTTGAGTAAATGTCCGCTCACTAACCGACAACACCATGACGCCTCTTGGATTATAAGGTTTTTATTTTTATATCAAACTAGCTATCAGTACTGAATTGAGTAGTGCTGAGTTCCGAGTTCTGGTTGCTGAGTAGAAGTCCATAACTAAAGTTAGCGGATTGAATGAAGAACTCGTTTCTTTTTCTTCTAGAGTAAAGCGGAATTGGGACTAATTGCCAAGCAATGAATACTAAGTTGCTTGCTTTTACTCAGGACTCAAGACTCAACACTGCTTCAGTGGAGGATTGGCAAGTCAGTAACTGCCGATAGATGCATTCAGGACACAGAATAATTGGCAAAATTTGAGCGCGTTAATGTGTCTCTGACAGAAAAGCCACCTTAGAAGTCGCGTTGGCTTTTTTGGATGTTAAACTCCTGATTGCCGTGGCTGCCTGGGGATTTGACTGAATCTGCCACTTTCTTTGAGGGAAAGGTAACTGACCAACGACTACCAATATAAAATCTCAAGCTGACTGAACGCACCCTCCACTGAATAGATGTTTGAATTTATCCTACATTGATTTGGAGCAATTGATAAGCTGAAATTTTCATCAATTCGGATTTTCTGCTGACACTGGGGATCGTCTAAAGTTACCATTCTATGCTACTAGTTGCTTCCAGTAACAGAGGGTGCGACCACCAAAGCAAAGCGATAAAAATGGCAACTCCCAAATAGGCAGGGCGAATAAATTCCTGCCATTTGAGAGATTGACGCCCGTCAAGAATTGCTTTAAAGGGAATAATTGAAGTCCGCTGTTTGGCAATTTCAAAAGCTTCCCCATAACGATCGCTCAAGCGGCGATCCCCATGCCAAACCCCAAACCAGTGATGCAATATCAATCCAATGGAAGTCACAAGGGTAAAGGTTGTACCCAGCCAGAGAGTATGGGCAACACACCAAATTATTTGTCCTACCATCTGGGGATGACGGGTAATCCGAATAATTCCTGTTTCAAAGAGATGAACTTGGGGCTTTTGAATAGCAGCAATTTCTAGTAGATTGAAGGTAGCAGGATATAAAAACAAAAACGAGATTGCTGATAGCAGCCAAACAAATTCTCGGACTCCTGGCACCCCTTGTACCTGCCAAATTTGCAAACCATCATAACGGTGCCCAAAAAAGTAAATAATTAATATCACAGCCAACGGTAGGCTGACTAATGCAAAGAGAATGCGATAAAACCTTGGACCAATATATTTTTCTGCCCAAGGGCGTAAAGCAGCGCCTCCACTGTGAGCGATCGCAAAAACTATTTGTAACCCCAGTATGACAAAATGACTGGATGTCAACCAAGAAATCAGCAGCATATACACAGGTGAAGTAATTTAAAGAAAACTGAATTCAGTACAACCAATACCACAAAGTATTCAAAAGGGGACTTTAGTCAAGATGTTGTGCTACTGTCTTTTTCGAGTCAATCCTTCAAGTTTAATATGCAACAAATCATGTCCGGCTGATTGCTGCCAAACCGGATTTATTACGTGCATCTGCTCCTTTAAAAGTTTGTGGGTTGAGCCTTATGTCTGACCTTCCTTTCACTTTAGATCAGTTACGTATCCTGAAAGCGATCGCCCAAGAAGGAAGCTTCAAGCGTGCCGCTGATAGTCTTTACGTCTCCCAGCCTGCCGTCAGTTTGCAAGTCCAAAATCTCGAACGGCAACTCGATGTCCCCTTATTCGATCGTGGAGGACGACGCGCCCAATTAACCGAAGCTGGGCATCTACTCTTAAACTACGGTGAAAAAATCCTCAGTCTCTGTCAGGAAACCTGCCGCGCCATTGAGGATTTACAAAATCTCCAAGGTGGTACTTTAATTGTCGGTGCTTCTCAAACCACCGGCACTTATCTTTTGCCCAGAATGATCGGTATGTTCCGACAAAAATATCCAGATGTGGCAGTGCAATTACACGTCCACTCTACCCGACGGACTGCTTGGAGTGTCGCTAACGGACAAGTCGATCTGGCAATTATTGGCGGTGAAATTCCAGGTGAACTGTCAGAATCTTTAGACGTGATTCCTTACGCTGAGGATGAACTAGCGCTGATTATACCTGTCTTTCATCCTTTTACCAAACTTGAAAAAATCCAGAAAGAAGACCTATATAAATTACAATTCATTGCTCTAGATTCTCAATCGACTATCCGCAAAGTCATTGACCAAGTGCTAGCACGCTGTGAAATCGATACCAGACGTTTTAAAGTTGAAATGGAATTGAATTCCATTGAAGCGATTAAAAATGCTGTGCAATCTGGTCTAGGGGCTGCCTTTGTTTCAACTAGTGCGATCGCTAAAGAGTTACAAATGGGCGTTCTGCACCGTACTCCCATTGAGGGTGTTGTCGTCAAACGGACGCTGTGGCTGATTTGTAATCCCAATCGCTATAGATCCAAGGCCGCAGAAGCCTTTAGTCAAGAAATTTTGCCCCAGTTTGCTAACCCAGGATGGAATCAAGATGTGTTAAAATTAACACAAAAAAGTCTAGTGTTAACTACATTGGAGGTAGCAACACCCACGTCATCTGGCGAAGACTAAAATCAAGTTATTAGTCCCTTGTCATTTGTCCTTCGTTTTTTGTAAATGACCAAATAATTCGTAATCATGCTCCTCTGTCGCTAACTTAATTCGTAATTATGAACCCATTGTGTTCGTGCAGGGTGCTGTAAACAAACCAAAGGTTTGACATCAGGAAAAAAGTTTTGTGTTCCCCATTAACAAATTTAGTTTCTCTGTAACCTTGACTAATTACGAATTACGTAGCTTGCTTCTTGCCATTCGCGTAGCATTTCCTAGAGAAGGCGAGTATTATCAATTACGAATTATTTTGACTAATCACGAAAATGGAAGTTTACTGCACTCGTCCACGTTGTCCACGCCCACAAAACTATTTTGCCGATTTAGATGATGTTACGACACTGAAAACAACCCAGCAAAAATATTGCACTACTTGTGGTATGCCATTGATGCTAGATGGTCGATACGTGCCAACGAAACTGCTGGGAAGGGGCGGGTTTGGAGCCGCATTTTTGGCACGCGATCGCCGAATACCAGGAATGCGTCAATGCGTGGTTAAACAGTTTCAACCATCGGGAAATTTAACCTTAACTCAACTGCAACAAGCGCAGTTAATGTTTGAGAGAGAAGCAGAAGTTTTAGCACAGCTTGGTAACGATCACGAGCAAATTCCTGACTTGTTTGCCTTCTTTCCAGTGATAGTTAATAGTTTGCAACCAGGAGAGCAAGACCAATTTTTTTACTTAGTGCAAGAATACATTGACGGGCAAACCTTAGAGGAAGAATTAATTCAACAGGGCAAATTTTCTGAGCAGCAAGTGTTAGAGGTATTACAAGGAATCCTGAGAGTACTAGAGTTTGTCCATGACAGAGGCATTATCCACAGAGACATCAAACCTTCAAACATTATGCGTCGTCGTGATGGTAAACTTTTTTTACTAGATTTTGGCGCAGTCAAGCAAGTAACAAATGCTGCCCTTGGTTCTGCGGCTTCTTCCACAGGAATTTATTCTATGGGATTTGCACCACCTGAACAAATGGCTGGAGGGCAAGTATTTCCATCTACAGATTTATACGCTTTAGCTGTAACTCTGATTACCTTGTTAACAAACCAGGAAGCAATTCAACTATTTGATGCCTATAGTAACCAGTGGAAATGGCGAACCCAAGTAAATATCAACCCTCGCCTTGCTGACATTTTAGACAAGATGCTGCTACCTGCGGCTAATCAGCGCTTCCAGTCAGCCCAGGAGGTTCTACGCGCACTTAACTCACAGGCGGCTCAAGCCCCTACACAATTTAATTCGCCCTCTGCAACCCTCCCGCCACAACCATCCAAAGGTTCTAATCCTGTCGTTCCCCGTCGTCCACCAACTCAACCAGCGTTTTCGACATTGGAATTATTGGGTGGGGCGGCATTTAGCGGATTTGAGGGTGCATTGATCGCGATCGCCCTCTTCAGTTTAGTAAAATCACCAATAGTTACTTTGACTACTTCTGCCCTGATTTTAGGTATACTAATTTTCGCCCAAACCAGGCGATGGATTGAAAAGTTCGATTTATTAATTATTCCCACAATTACTTTTGCAATTATTTTTTTTGTCCCCTTTTTACGAGGAGGTCTTGACCTTCCGTCAGTGGTGATTTTAGCAGTTGGAGCAGGCTTAGTAGCTATTTCACTAACGGCTGTATTTCGACTTATTTATAAATTATTATCTCTCTTACTTTAAAAAACTTCTGTTGCTAACAGCTACATAAATGTCTCAGAAAAACGAAACACTTAGTCTTTTTTTAGCCGTTGTCATCACTATTGGTTTAATCTTTGGTGGTCTATGGTTTCTTATGGAACGGTGGGCACAATTAACTGGAACTGTTCCTAAAACTTCCGAAAGTGGTAAAACAGGTAATCCCATAAACCAGTTTGTCAACAACAGATGTAACGTCCCAAATCTCCCACAAGGGACATTCAACTATGGCGGTAGTACAACCTGGGCACCCATCCGTAAAGACGTAGACTCAGTACTAGAAAGCCTTTGTCCTCAATTTACTTTACGCTATACTCAACCTACTTCAGGTCAAGCAGGATCTGGAACTGGGATTCGGATGTTGATAGATAATCAACTAGCTTTTTCTCA
>CAXUOL010000039.1:0-5208 GCA_964252435.1 uncultured Nostoc sp. | reverse complement strand
CAGGATCTGGAACTGGGATTCGGATGTTGATAGATAATCAACTAGCTTTTTCTCAATCTTCTCGCTCAGTTAAAGCTGAAGAAAATACCGAAGCTAAACAAAAAGAATTTAGTTTGAAAGAAATTCCAGTGGCGATTGATGGGATTGCGATCGCAGTTAACCAAAATCTCAATATCCCTGGTTTAACCGTCGCCCAACTTAAAGACATCTACACTGGCAAAATTACTAATTGGCAACAAGTAGGTGGACTAAATTTACCAATCAAAGTCTACTCTCGCAACAAAGAAGCTGGGGGTACAGTGGAATTCTTTATCGAAAATGTTTTAAATAAAGAAAATTTTGGTCCTAACGTTAGTTATGTTGGCACAACCACAGAAGCAGTACGAAAAGTAGCCGCAAATACTGGAGCAATTTATTATGCTTCTGCCCCAGAGGTTGTACCACAATGTACGATTAAGTCCCTACCATTAGGGCGAATCAGCAGTCAATTTGTGCCTCCTTACCAACAACCTGTTGTATCTCCATCTGAATGTCCTAGTAAACGTAACCAGTTGAATAGTCAAGCATTTCGTAGTGGAGACTATGCAATTACCCGGAATTTATTTGTAATCGTTAAACAGAATGGTCAAACAGATCAGCAAGCTGGCGAAGCTTATGCAAATTGGCTGCTGACACCTCAAGGTCAAGAACTGATTGAAAAAGCTGGATTTGTTAGAATTAAATGATTGAAATGCTTAAATTTAGCCAAATTATTAAATAATAAATATTTTTTCTTTATTCAAATTTATTCATGTCACAAAAAAATGAAACCACAATTTTAGCTTTGGCCCTGCTGCTGACAGTTGGCATAGTTGGCGGTGGTTTTTGGTGGTTTACTAACAATGGGGTAAAAATTGGTAATACCAACATTCAAAATCAACAACCAGGCAACAATTCATCCTTGCAAGACCGCATTAGTTTTGGGGAAAAATCTTTTACTTCGGGTGAGATTTCTCCTGTGAAAAAAGAAGGAATACAGGCGATCGCAGCTAAAAGTTATGATAAAGCGATCGCCAATTTCACAGCTGCTCTAAAACTCAACCGAAACGATCCAGAAACGTTAATTTTTCTTAACAATGCCCGCATCGGTTCTTCCAAGAGCTATACCATCGTGGCTTCTGTACCATTCGGCACTGACCCCAATACTTCTTTAGAAATTCTACGTGGTATCGCCCAAGCCCAAAATCAAGTTAATAGCTCTGGAAGAGTCAAGGGAGTACCGTTGAGGGTAGGGATAGCTAGCGATGACGACAATCCAGAAATAGCCAAGCAAATCGCTTCTGGCCTAGTCAGCAATTCCGAAGTATTAGGTGTAGTTGGGCCGAATACTAGCGATTCCACCTTAGCCGCAGGTACTATCTATACTTCTGGACAACTTGTAGCTATATCTCCAACTAGTACATCTGTCAAAATTTCTAACTTTAGCCGTTATGTTTTTCGCACGGTTCCTAGTGATTTTATGGCTGCGAGAACTTTAGCCAACTACATGGTGAGAACTTTGCAGAAAAAAAATGCAGTGGTTTTTTTTAATTCTCAGAGTAACTATAGCCAGTCTTTAAAGTCAGAGTTTGTCTCATCCGTTTCCTTAGAGGGTGGACAGGTAGCCAGCGAATTTGACTTATCCAGGGCGGATTTTAGTGCGGCTAAAAGCGTAGAACAAGCAACGAAGCAAGGTGCAGAAGTGTTAATGTTAGCTGCTAATACTGAAACTTTGGATAAAGCCCTGCAAGTAGTTCAAATTAACCAGAAACGGTTAACTCTGCTAGGGGGAGATGATGTTTACACCGCTAAAACTTTAGAAATTGGCAGAGAACAAGCTATGGGGATGGTATTAGCAGTTCCCTGGCATATTGATGCCGATCCTAAGTCAGATTTTCCCCAAAAATCGCGGCAGTTATGGGGCGCTGATGTGAGTTGGCGAAGTGCCCTCAGTTATGATGCCACTGTCGCTCTAGTTTCGGCATTAGAACGTAATCCCACACGAGATGGAGTCCAACAAGCACTCTTGTCATCTGACTTTTCTGCCACTGGCGCTTCTGGTACAATTCGGTTTTTAGCATCAGGCGATCGCAATGCGCCAGTCCAACTTGTAAAAATTGTTCCTGGTTCTCGCTCTCGGACTGGTTATGACTTTGAACCAGTGCGTTAATCAGCAGTAAAAAATTAAAAATTAACCAATACTTAACCTGAAAAACCTCTCAAGATGAGAAATTGAGCTTTATGGGTAAAAATCCTAGTATCAACTAACAACTTATCCTTACGAACACTCAAGCCTTGAGAAAAGAGACGAATAATCCAGGAGAAATTTATTATACCTTGGTTTTTAAAGTAGTCAGAAGTGAGGATTTGTCAGTATTTTTAATAAAACACCCGTCCTCCAAATACAATCTCAAGTAGCAAGCACTTATCAAGTCAAGCACTTATATTGAATGGACGTGCGGGTAATTATACTATGTCCCAAAAAAATGAAACAACTATTCTGGTATTATCCATCCTAATAACCGTTGGGCTAATAGCTGGCGGTTTTTGGTGGTTTACTAGAAAATCTGGTGTCGATCTAAATACAATTAATTCTGGTAGCACCAAAACGCCCCAAACTGGGTCAGAACAACCTAGTGGCAATACTTTCACTTCAGTAAAGGATGTTCCTACAGGATTATTCAATTACGGAGGCAGTACATCTTGGGCACCGATTCGACTAGTAGTTGATCCAGCAATTCAAGCCGCGCGGCCAGAGTTACGGCTGCGCTATGTAGAACCCAGCAATGCATCGCCTGGTTCTGGTACTGGCATTCAGTCCTTGATAGACGGTCAACTAGCCTTTGCCCAGTCCTCCCGACCAGTTCTAGATCCCGAATTAAGCCGTGCCCAGCAGCGTGGGTTCAGTTTGAAACAAATTCCTGTGGCAATTGATGGTTTAGCGGTTGCAGTTAACCCCAACCTGAATATCCCAGGACTAACCGTAGAACAGCTAAAGTCAATTTACACAGGTAAAATCAATAATTGGAGCCAGGTGGGCGGCCCCAATATCCCGATTAAGCCCTATTCCCGCCGCATTGCTGATGGCGGTACTGTCGAACTTTTTGTCCAAGACATCTTGGGTGGTCAAGCTTTTAGCTCCAATGTAGAATTTATCTCCACAACCACCCAAGCCTTGCAAAAATTGGCTGATAGTCCTGGTAGCATCTACTACGCTTCTGCCCCAGAGGTGATTCCTCAATGCTCAATCAAAGCCTTGCCGTTGGGGCGCACGCAAGGGCAATACATTGCTCCATACCAAGAACCTTCTGTCCTCCCGTCTGAATGTCCTGGTAAACGGAACAAGTTGAACATTGAGGCTTTCCAATCAGGAAAATATCCGATTACCCGCAATCTGTTTGTGGTGGTTAAACAGAATGGTCAGACTGAGCAGCAAGCAGGTGTCGCTTACGCCAACTTACTGCTGACTGAGCAGGGACAGGAACTGATTACCCAAGCAGGGTTTGTCAAAATTCGCTGACAAGAGCGATCGCTTCCGGTGGGGTCTAGCCCATCGCACTCAAGACAGAGTGGCGGAAATCGCCGCTCTGAACTGTACCTTAACCAGCTCTATTAATCGACTCTGCTGGCAAGCATATTAGATTATCGCCTTGAGTCAGGATTAAACCACGTTGACGCAGCTTACCCATCAAGCGGGTGACGGTGACACGAGTCGAACCAATCGCGCTACCAATTTGGGCATGAGTGAGGGGGAAGGGCAGACAATAACCGCGAATCACATCAGGATCAGTGTCGCTCATTGCTGGCTCTCCATATTCCTCAATTAACAATGTGAGAAATCCTAAGAGTCGGTCAATTGTGCGGCGTTGTCCCAAGGCACTCAGCCACAGCAGCTTACGCTGGTGCTGATACCTAAAGGCATCCATAACTTCGCGACGGAAGTGAGGCCAATTGTCTAAATCGTGCCAGTACATCCACAGCACCGCAGTTTGATCGACATGGGCGTAAGCCTGGAGTGTGAATGGTGACTGAGCAACAATTTCAAATGGCTGTCCCGCTCCCACAAAACCCAAGAACGCTTCTTCTGGAGTTCTGTTGATTCGTCGAGACGTTAGCTGACTGGCAGTCGCACTAACTTGGGCGGTTCCTACCATACGGATCGCACCCCTTTGCACCAAATACAGCAATCCAGGCCGGGCTGGAATGCGTTCATCTTTGCTAAAGGTGCGGCAGCGATAGTGTTCTTGAGCCCAGTCAAGAATGCGTTGCCAAGTCAAAAAAGGCCGTGATGCCTCAGAAAAGGAGGATGGAGATTGCATAGGTAACAAAGAGCGTTCGGCTGAAGACAAAGACGTAAATAAAAGGGTGCAAGGAGTGTCTTTGTGTTGACGAGGCAGGCTTAACGCCTAACAGCGCCAGCCAATCCAAAGAATAGAAAGCAAATTACTCTCTACTCTTTTGTTATACTTCCTACTGTACAATGGTGGTAGTAAAGTTTACTTACTATTCATCGATTATTCATCAAATTTTATCCTCTTCTCATTTTTCTTCATCTAAATTAAATTTATACCGCAAGATAGATGGCAGAAATGTAACAAATATATCTTACATGACTATTTAAATAATATTACGTGCATTATAAATTACCAGTTAGCAAATATACGTCAATCAAACAGCTATTATATAGTTATTTAATAAAATCAATAAGCATTAATACTTATAAAACAGAAAATAGATGCATAAAAGATGAAAAAATTCCTCTACATAAAGGTAGAGATGACAAGAGAGTTTTCTATACCTCAAGTGTGTCTTTGCGACTATCAAAATCTCAGAATCGAAAAGCGATGGAGCTTGCCAATGCGATCGCTTCAGATTTATCAGGGATTAGTGAGGACGTTTTTAGCATCCAAATAGTTCCCCCTGGTTTGATACATTTTTAATTAACTCACTCAACCTTAGCGACTTGGTTACAAAGTCTCGCAGTTGGGAGTTCGGGGAGAGCAGGGGAGCAGGGGAGCAGGGGAGCAGAGGAGACAATTGATGCCCAATCCCCAATACCCAATTCATTGTTTGCTGTTGAATATGCTCATGCACGCTGCTGTTCGCTAGTGCTGCTGGCTCATCGAGAGGGATTAATTAAACTTAGAGAACCAGTTCCAAATACTAGTCCAGCTTTTTGGGATGTTATCT
>CAXUOL010000038.1:0-19860 GCA_964252435.1 uncultured Nostoc sp. | reverse complement strand
ATATAAAATATAGTATAGACCAATACGGTTCAGTTAAGGCTTAACTCTTTATCAAAATCATTTTTTTTAACGTAGATGCAAAGTGGCTTGCCGCAGGCTACCGCCAAAGACGCAAAGATAGAGAAGCAAGAAATACTTAACTGAACTGTCTTGTAGTATAAAGTATTTAAGTTAAAATTTAGTCCCCATTTGGTGCAAATGTGTAACGGTGGTCTGTGTACTTTTATTCAGCAAAAAATTTGTTAATTTTGGGATTTGAGGTGAGTTAACTACGTCCCATAAATCAACCCTTTAGTAACAGGACGTTAAATTAAAAGTTTTTTGCATTAGCCATCAACCATTAATACTCAAATTTATCTCTGGATTATCAAAGGCTTGATTTTTTTACTTGGATATTATACGGCTATATTCCTTGTCAGATCAACTATCTTAACCTGAGTTCTGAATAAGCTGAAACCTTGATTTGGTAGTTGTTTTGACAGTGTGAAACCCTTATTCTTTCGTCCAAGCGATCAAATTTGAGTCCTTAACCCGAACTGACGTTATCTTAGCCAAAGCCAAAATTTCAAAATCAAGTAAAAAACTTGACTTTAGTCAGTTTGTAATTTTTGTCCATAAACATCTACTCATTACTCAATCTAGTTACTTAGTATAGTAATTATGAAAGTTAAAGTAGCTACCTACTTTGCCAAACTTTATCGTAAGCATCTAACAGTTTTGGAGCTTGATATTGCCATTCAAGAATCTCCTCCATTCTGCGTCGCCCTTCGGCTCCGAGCTTTTGTCTACGTTCAGGAAAATCTAGAAGTTGCAGAATTTTATCGGCAAATTCCACCTCATCGTTCGGCTTGGCATAAAGGGATGCTTCTTGTGCAGAACGTCTTCCCTCTCGCAAATCAAACTGGACAATTGCTTTTCCCATTGCCATATATTCAAGGATTTTATTCATGGTGCAGTTTTCGTTATAAGCAGATGTTGGAGAAGGCTCTACACACACATCGCAGCTGGAAAGCCGCTCTAAGAGTTCTTCACCTTGCTTAAACCCTGTAAATTCTACAAACTCATTCACTTCTAACTCTTTAGATAAGTCCTTGAGCTTTTCTGCCATAGGTCCACTACCAATTAGCATAAAGTGAATATCAGAGCGATTTTTTTTGTGGACAATGTAATATACCATTCTGAGGAGATAATCAATACCCTCTGGTTCTCCCATGACGCCCATGTAACCTATCAAATAGTTTCTACCTTTACGGTAATTGGGGTTTGGAGGCATTCGGCGAAAGCGCGAAAGATCCGGCGCACTACGAACTACAAATACTTTCTCTGGTTTCTTGTGCCCACGGTTAAGAGCTACTTCTCGGTGTGACTCGTTCGTTGAAATTACCATATCTGCTGTGGCATAGGTCAAGCGTTCAGCCCAGCGTAATCCATGATAAAAAATGTCGCGCCGCCGATACTTAGCTTCATACATTTCCGGACTGAGGTCATGATGATCAAAGATAATAGATATACCATGAAATAATTTAAACCATGCTGCTACCAAGAAAAGTAAATCGGGCGGATTACAAATATGTATGACATCAAAACCACGCTCTCGCCATACCTTTTGAGCTAGACGGAATTGCCAGTTAACCGCCCAACTGTACTCTCGGAGATAGCCAATGACAGAACTTTCTTCCGGTGGTAGAGGATGACGGTAAATGTGAATTTGCTCAATAATTTCGTAATCTTTTTCAAAGCCATTACCTGTAGGTGAAATTACACTAACTTCATACCCAGCTTTTTGCAAAGTAGTTGCTTCCATCCATACCCGTCTATCAAAGGGAACTGGGAGATTTTCAACGATAATTAGTACTTTCTTCGGTGATGCCATAATAATTTCAATTTTTAGTTAGTTTAGTAAGTAATTATTCACTCACTCAGAACAATGGTCGAAACCCTGAATTTATGGGTATAAGCAGGGTAAATATGAAACATTACTTTAGTAAAACACTCACTTGTCAAGTCTAAAATATACCTTATTTATGGAACCTATATTCATACTTGGCGAAACTGGTTTGAACAATAAATATGCATATCTATATCATAATAGCTATCAGTTTTGCTGTTACTAGCTGGTTACAGTTATATTGATTAATCATCTGATTTTTACTTCATCTTTACATTCTGACTGAGAGAGATGCTGCCACATACAGTATCCAAGTCAAACTATTTGATTCCAGCAAGTTAGATTCAGTGAGGCTAGATAAGAGTATAAATGTCATGTGTATAAGTGGCCAAATATCAAATGCTGTTTTACTACTACGCACCCAAGCAAATCCTTGCAGATAACTGCGCCAAAATCCTAAAAAGAATACTCCTAACCCTAAAAGACCCAAATCTAGGCAAAGAGCCAGATAACCATTGTGGGGGTGGCTTGGCGTCCATCCAGCTGCAAGCCAAATATAAGCAGATTCGCCATTCCATCCTTGCCAGAATCCACCATAACCATAACCAAGCCAAGGATGTTTCCAAATCATATCAATTACTAATGGCCACAACTGTGTTCGACCAGTCAGTGTCGCATCTTTCCCAATTGCACTGAATAGGATACCAGCATCGCTAGACAACCAAAAATATAAACCTTGGCAGATAGTAGCTATCATTATTAAAGTTGGTACCATGAACTGGTATGGCCAGCGCCAAATTTGAAAAGCAAAAAATGCCAATATTAGAATTAATAGATTAATTAGAGATGAACCTGAAGACGCAAGCAGTAAAAGTAGTACTGACAAGCATAACCCACCCCAAAAAAACCAATTATGTCTTCGATGTTGATAACCAAGGATCAAAAAAGTCATACTACTCGTTACCATTCTTGCTCCTAGACCGTTTTTGTGCGTGAATACTCCACGCCATTTTGGGCTGCCTAAATCATGCTGTATCCCGTATTGAGGTAAGGCTATAGCAAAAACGCAACTAAGTATTATAATAATTGCAAAGTTCCAAGCAAGTAAATGTAACTGCTGTTTTAAGCTATATCGTGAAGCAAAATATAATCCAAATAAACTGGAATTAATGAGGGCAAAACTATTTTTTAATGTTGTTGATGGTTCAAAAGACCAAATAATAGAAAAAGCTGACAATAAAATTAAAGAATAAAGCCAAAAGTCTTTACTAAGGAAATAAAGAGTTTTTTTCCAACGCAAAACTAGTAGTACTAAAGTACCTGCGTAGATAAAAGAATAAATAATCCGAATCAAAGAGCTATCATATTCTACTAAATCAGTTTGTCCTGCCCCTCCTGACAGTACAACAACAAAAATTGCCCCTGAATACATCAGCAAGCTCAAAATTGTGAATACCTGTTCAGCCAAAATTAGGATTTTCCTCATAATAAATTAACTAATATTTATTTTGCATATTCATTTCTTTATAATAAATTTGAGCTGTTTGAGCGGCAATATTTGACCAATTTAAATCTTCCTGACAACGAGCTAAAGCCGCAGTTTGCATACGTTGTTGCAAGTCGCGATCGCTTAACAAATAAATAATGGCATCAGCTAAAGATTGGACATCACAAGGTGGAACTAATAACCCATCTTTTTTATGCTGAATTATCTCACTTAATCCCCCTACTTCCGAGGCTACAACCAGTGTTCCCATCCCATAAGATAAGGCTGCCACACCACTTTGAGAAGCTTCTATGTATGGTAGAACTGTTATCGTACTGCGTTGAAATAGATTACTTACTTCTTCAAGGGGGATAAAATCATTGATAATTTCGTAGCGCTTCTCATCATAACCATTAGGGAAATATTGTTTTATGTTTTCTCCCCGTCCAGCAATAATCAGCTTGACTTCAGGTATACGTTCAGCAATTAAAGGCATAGCCTGAAGTAAATATTTCAATCCTTTGTAGGGCCAGATGCGTCCAAAAAATAGCAATGTATTTGGCTCACGAGTCTGACTATTCTGATTACTCCGACGCTGGTACAAACTACCAAGTTCTCCATGTGGTAAAACATTGACTCGCTCTTGAGGTATACGAAATTGTTCAGTTAGAATCTTTTTTAATTGATGAGTATGGACAATCAATTGTTGGGAACGATAGAAGGCAATACGCCTGGTATACTCTGAACCGAATACAGCCATGCTATCTCCTGGGTGACGGAATAGGTCGTGGATGGTTGTCACCAGTGGCGGCATTTTGTTGAGTAACAAAGTCCAATCATACCAAGGATCGTTAGTTTCTTGCACATGCAAAACATCCGGCTGTATGTCTTTGATAATACGCATCATTGCGTACATAGACAAGAGGTTGCGCGGGTCGCGAATCCGTGGTTTTTTAAAACTAATCACGCGGATACTGGGATCAAGAACATTGCTACAGAAATCTGAAACTTTTTCCGGGTGAATTAGCGTTAAATCAACATGTTTAACCAGACTGTTTGCTAATTCAATAGTGTAATCTTCAAAGCAAAAATGCAATAAAGCAACTTTAATCATAATTAAAATTATACCCTCAATTGAATTATTTATTTCAACCAGTTTTTCTGAGTTAATGATAAAAATTTATCGGAAACGAATTCCTGCTATCTTAACAATTTGAACCATAAAAAACGAAACCCTCCAAAGGCACGAATACCGAAATAAATCCCAAATAAAGCATAAGCACAAGTTGCAATAATTAGAGTTAATATAAAGTCTAAGCTAAGTTTTTGTAATAATATTAATATCGGTAGCATCAAAATAGTTATTATTAATGGTCGGCGGATAATTCGCCATAAATTTAGTGAAAATAGGCGAGTATAGGTGAAATAAATATACTGGCTAAAACCAGAAAAAGTCATTAATAATGCCATTAAAGCTGCACCTACTAACTGATAGTGTGAAACTAATAGCACACCTCCCAAGCTCCCTAATGTAGTAGTAATAACTACTTCACGTAGGTTCACTATCTCAAAACCATTGGCTACAAGTAAAAAAGTCAGTGAGCGTGTAAATGGCAAAAAAACGAGTGATGCAGCGCTTATAATAAGGGCTACATTTGCTTCAGCAAAGCTAGCATTATAGAGAAAAACTAGTAAATCTTTGCCAAACAATAAGATTCCAAGATATAAGGGCAATGCTATGATTAGTAGGATTTCGATAATCTTTTCAGCTATCTGTCTCTGCTTATCCCGTCCTTGCTCTACTGCCTTTGAAAATCTTGGAAATATTGCTAAACCTATACTATTAGCAATAATCATAAAGGGTTGCAATAATTGTGTTATTCCACCAAATAAACCTACTAAAAACTCATTGCCTAACAATGAAAGTATCAATATTTGAATTCTGCCACTAACTACAGCCATTGCTTCAATAGCAAAAAATGTACGCGCATTTTTGATTGTATTAGATACAAAAATCCGATCAATCTGCCATTCTATTTTTACTAACGGAACGATAAAAATCCATTCAATTACCAAAATTAGTGTTTCTGAAACAACTAGGATCACCCCCAAATATTCAATTCCATATTTTAATTGCATTGCCCAAATCATTATTATTAGGCGTAAAATATAGACTGGCACTGTCGCGATCGCAATCAGATGCATTTTTTCTTTAGCTTGAAAAATTGCCTCTGTGATATTAGAAAGCGCAAAGGGAATGATCGTTAAGCCCATTATGTAACAAACAATCGAGGTTTTGGAACTATAGGGAAGTAAAAATACTACAATCACCAATGCGGCATAACTGAAAAAACTAAATATTAACTGTAGGCAAGTACCACTCATTAAATAGACTGGTGTTTTTTGCGGCTCACGAGCTAGTTCTCTTGTAAACAATGTTTTTAGTCCTTGTGAAGCAATGCCCACAAAGATAAAATAGTAGCTATATGCTAGTAGATACTGCCCTAAAGCTTCAGCTCCTAGAGTACGAGCAATCGAAGCGGTTAATACAAAGGCTGTAATACTTTGTGTTAACCGATTGAGTATCATTGAGAAGGAATTACTTATGAACTTGTACTTTTCTACCATTCTTATAATTATTAATTCAGCTTAATTCTTTCATTTTGAGTTAGCATGATTTTTTTCGGATATATCCTTATAAATATAGATTTTTCTAGAGCGCCCTTAAACAAGTAACTAACTAATTACTCAGTAAAGTAGAAAAATCTAAATTTAATCCGCTATAAATTAAACTGAATACTGGAATAAATTGATTGATGCGGAAAGTAAATTCTCTAATCATAGCTGTACTGCTATGGATTGTTGCTTTTAATAAGCACCGTCTTTTTTCAAAACCACCATAACTGTTTTAAGGAGGATTTCAAAGTCTAACCCAAGCGACCAATTTTCGATATAGCTAATATCAAGATGAATCACTTGTTCAAAATCTAAAATATCTGAGCGACCTGAGACTTGCCAAAGACCTGTAATACCAGGTAAGATTTCATGTCGAATAAAATGATGTTCAGAAAACTTTTCGACATCTCTAGTAGGTAAAGGGCGAGGTCCTACTATACTCATTTCTCCAAGGATAACGTTAAAAAGTTGAGGTAATTCGTCTAAACTGTAACGACGGAGAAATTTTCCAAAACGGGTAATCCGAGGATCATCTTTAATTTTAAAGATAATTCCATCTTTCGTTTCATTTAAAGCTTCTAATTCTTTCTGCAATTTTTCCGCATCGGATCTCATCGTTCTGAATTTCCATACTTTAAACTGTTGACCATGTAAACCTATACGCGTTTGTTTGTAAAATACTGTGCCTGGAGAGTCAAGTTTTATGGCTATGGCTATAGCTATATAAATGGGAAATGATAACATTAAAAATAAAGTCGCAAAACAAAAATCACAACTACGCTTTATCCAAAAATCTTTACCTGTAATTATCGGACAATCCAAACTCAGACAAGGCATCCCCCCTATTTTATTGAACTGTACGTTTTTATAAATTGGTTTTAATTCCATCGGTAAAATATGTACTTGTATCCCAGATGCTTGAAACAACCAGCACAAAAACATTCTATTTTTTAGTGCATCCCAAGATATAAAAACTTCTGTCACTCCTAGTTGATTAAGCTGAGTTAAAGTTTGCTGACGCTTATATCTATCTAGTGAATTAGCATTCGCAGTTCCAGATACAATGTAATGCTTTTCTTTTTTTAGAAAACTCGCAATCTGATCGTGATCTTGAGGGTCACAAATAATGAAAACAGAAGAACGAACTATTTTTTTCTGCTTGCGTAGATATTCAAGACTAATATTTACAGCGTATCTACCAGTACAAACAAAAAATATACTTAGTAACCAAGGTAATAATATTAATCTTGGATGTGTAATATCAACAACTGGTTTATACAAAGAACTAACTAAAAGGATTAATCCATGAGCAAAAGTTAGCGATTTGATAATATTGAAATAGTCATAGCGTTTTTGACCTTCTCGATAAATACCTTCGACAGCCAGCGATCCTATTTGAATCCCAATAGCTGTTAAAATCGATAAATAATGACTCGGTATATACCAAGTAAAATTTCCCGAAGTAGATTGATATGCTGCTAAAACCCAAGCTAGAAATAAAAGAGTACAGTCTACTAAGAATAATGTTGTTAATCTCAACCACCACGAACCTTTACGTACCGTGACAAATGTTGATGCACGTAAATCCAAAGGTACTTCACTGAATTTATTTGTTGTAATGCTTTGATTACTCATAGTTAGGAACTAGTTAGGAACACTTGGCGTAGGTAAAATTTGATTAATTAGGAGCTTAATATACAATCCAATTTGGATATCTCATATTTTGATTTACAAAGCAACCTGGATTTTCTAGTCTAGTCTCAACCATTTTCTTCGAAGTAACTTTAAGTTTTTTATCAAAACCATCTTCAAACGTCGGTTTGAGTGCCGTTACTAACGAAATATTTAGGTTTCATTGCAGCCTATAATCAATCACATTTTAGTCTAAAAAACTTAATTGCAAAAAAAGGATTTGTTGGTGAATTTAGATAAGTAGTTAAACAAAACTCCTGATGTTAATAATCAAGCAAGTAAACAAAATAAAAATTAAAAATAATATTATATATAATTTTTGAGGTGACTACATACATGAACTGAATTAATTATGATGGATATCGCAGATATCTTGGAGAGTTTCGCTTCTTTGAGGTATAGAATGATTGATATTCCCTCAGAAATTACTCTAGCATATTCATGTATGATTAGTTCAGCTTTGCTTATAAACTTAATCTTAAGTGTATATGTTTTTTTTACGCATAATTACTGATTAACAAAATCTACACATAATCTATAACAAAATGCATCAAAAATTTGACATTCGTAACAAAAGTTTACATAGTCGCATATTTGTGGTTAAACTTAAGTCAGTTTCATCGACATTTATAAATGAAGTCTCAAAAAGGGCAGTAACCTTAACGACAAGACTGTAGTGTGGATTAGAAGGCTAATGTTACACAAATGAAACCTGAAACCTACCTAGTTGGGTTTCATGAAGTTCACCTAAATTCTTCAAAAAAATAATATTACGACTTTACATGAATTTTATATAATTAGAGACAAAATAAAGATTTTGTAAAAAATATTTTTCATTCAGTAGATTTTACTTAGATAGGATAATGTGATTTTATAATTGCGTGTAAGTGTTTGTGTTTATTGGCTAAAACAGAAATTTGATTTTTTGGATTCAATTGTAATTAAGAGTTTCATTTCAATTAATAAAACATAGGGTGAAAGTATGGTGGCTAGCAAATTAGATACAATAAATAGATTGGGCAGGTTTTTAAATAATAAAAAGTGGCGTTTGCTGACAAATTTGCGTCTCAATAATTTAAAAGTTAATAAAATTTTACGACCAACAAATGATTCGGAAATAGAAAAAGCACAGACAGAAATAAACACTTTATCTCTTTCAGAACAAGATTATAGGGATTTTCTAAATTCAGATGTACTGAGTAAATATAACCAGCTTGATTACATCCATTCCAAGCCACTTGAATATCTGACGACAATGACTCTGTTAGATTTAAAAGAAGGTGATGAAATACTAGATGCTGCTGGTGGTGAAAAAGCGGAATATATAAAGGCTTTAATGGCAGTTTCAGACTTCAAATTGACTGCTTACTGTCAAGACTCTTTATTGGACGGAAAAGTCACAGATGGAATTAAGTACATTGGTGGTTCTATTGATGCGATCCCTCTCCCAGATGAATCTTTAGATGGAATTAGTTGCCATCACTCTTTTGAGCATTTTCGAGATGATTTGGATATTAAGTTTATTAAAGAGGCAGTACGTTTATTGAAAGTGGGCAGGAAACTTGTCATTGCGCCCCTATTTTTAACTAACGAATATGCAGAAATCTGGAATAATAAACGGATTCAGAAGTCTAATCTTGACAAAGCAATCACAATTTTTGACAATACTGCAAGCTTTGCTGGATGGGGTGCATACGAAGGCTTTGCTAGAACTTATAGTCCTGTTGCATTTAGAACAAGAATTATTGATAATTTACCAAGCAACTGCCATGCAAAAATCTACAAAGTTATTGTAGATGGAAAACCTGTGCCAGACCTCCAAAAAAATTATCATCAACCTCTGCTCAATGCTGAAATGAAGGCACTGGTAATAGTCAAAAACTAAATAGCAACTTTTGAGTTTGGTAAGTGTTATAGCTGTTTGCAATTCCTTGGAGTCGAAACAATTAGTAGGGGCGCACAATATATATGTATGCTCTTAGTAGTCTGGCAACCTAACTTTGAGAGGTAATAGAACGAACCACGAACGCGAGTGCGTCTCGCAGAGAAGACGCGTTCACGAAGTGTCTCGTTCGTGCAGCGTCTCCGACAGGAGAAGAGAAGTACACGTTCGCGCAGCGTCTCGTTGGCGCAGCCTCTCGTAGAGAAGAGAAGAAAGAAGAGAAATTAAATAGTTGATTCACCAAGCATTGTTGACTTGCCAGACTACTAGTGTGTGTATCATTGAAAATTGCTATATGTTGGTTATATGAGAATTAATAGTATTTTGCTCATTTTCTATAGATTGGGAGTTGTATTTGCTCACATATCTTTTTAGTCATAAACCTTTAATTATTTACCTCATCATAAAACTTTAATTATTTTATGCCCACTGAACTTAATATAAAAAATGCAGATAAATAGTCAAACATCAGAATATAAACAAAATATTACTTTAAATACCTTAACTCACATCATCGACACTCAAGTTTTACAGGAATTGAATAATAACCAAGTAGTTCATCATCAGGATCTGTGCATTCATCAAATATTTGAGATCCAAGTAGAGCGATCGCCCCAAGCCATTGCAGTAGTATGTGAAAATACACAACTTACTTATCAACAGTTAAACCAGCGGGCGAATCAGCTAGCGCACCACCTACGTTCTTTAGGGGTTGGGCCAGAAGTACTTGTAGGTATATGCCTGGAGCGCTCCTTAGAGATGATTATAGGACTACTGGGCATTCTCAAAGCTGGAGGCGCTTATGTGCCTTTAGATCCAGCATATCCCTCAGAACGTTTAGCTTTCATCTTGGAAGACACCCAGACACCAGTATTGTTAACCCAAGAAAAATTGGTCAATAACTTACCACCACATCAGGCACAAGTGGTTTGTCTGGACTCAAACTGGCAAGGGAATATCCAAAACAGTCAAGAAAATCCTGTAAATCAGACGACGGCTGATAACCTCATCTACGTAATCTACACATCTGGCTCTACAGGACAGCCCAAGGGTGTAATGATCCCTCACCGTGGTATCTGCAATCAACTCCACTGGAAACAAACAACTTTTGGATTAACTCACGCAGACAAAGTTTTACTAACTATTTCTTTTAGCTTCGACCCCTCAGTGTGGCAAATATTCTGGCCATTGTGCTTTGGGGGTCAATTGTTTATAGCTCGCCCTGGTGGACATCAAGACACTGCCTACCTTGTGAAGGTGATTACTGAGCAGCAAATCACAGTTCTGGCTTTAGTACCTTCCATACTGCGTGTCTTATTGGAAGAGAAGGGAATTGAGAATTGCCGATTCATCAGACACATTACCTGCGGTGGTGAAGCTTTACCTGGCGAACTTATAGAACGCTTCTTTGCGCAACTGAATTTGGACAATGTTCTACATAATTGCTATGGCCCAACAGAAGCTTCCATTGATACCACTTTCTGGAGTTGCCAACGCGGCACTAATTATGCTATTGCACCCATTGGTCGTCCGATTACCAATGCAGAGATTCACATCCTTGATGAAAATTTGCAGCCAGTGTCTATTGGTGAATCAGGTGAACTGCACATTGGCGGTATTAGTCTAGCGCGAGGCTATCTTAACCGTCCAGAATTGACCACAGAGAAGTTTATTTTTAACCCTTTTAGCTCTGAACCTGGGGCACGCCTTTACAAAACTGGGGACTTGGCACGTTATTTGAGCGATGGTAATATCGAGTTCCTTGGTCGGATTGACCACCAAGTTAAAATACGTGGCTTCCGAATTGAATTAGGAGAAATTGAAGCCATACTAGCTCAATATCCAGCACTGACGCAGACTCTCGTCATAGCCAGAGAAGATGTGCTTGGGGACAAGCGACTTGTGGCATATATTGTTCCCAGTTCAGAGCAAATTCCGAGTCAGGCTGAATTGCGTCGCTTTTTGGAAACTCGGTTGCCTGAATACATGGTGCCTGGTTTCTTTGTATTTTTGGACACTCTACCATTAAATCCCAACGGTAAGATAGACCGCCGCGCCTTACCTGCACCGGATACATCTGATATTAGGCTGTCAACTAACTTTGTTCCACCTCAGAATTCCCCAGAAGAAATTTTGGTTGGCATTTGGACGAAAGTTTTGCGTCTGGAACAAATAGGCATCGACGACAATTTTTTTGAATTGGGAGGTCATTCACTGCTGGCCACTCAAGTCATGTCTAGGGTTCGCCAAGCTTTTCAAATAGAAATACCATTGCAACTTTTATTTGAGAATCCGACGATCGCTACTTTAGCCCAAGCAATCGCTCAAAACCAAACTCCAGAAAATGATCCCCAAAATCAGACTATTCCCCAAATAGCCAATCGGGAATCAGCACCTCTATCCTTTGCCCAGCAGCGAGTCTGGTTTTTGGAGCAGTTGGAACCCAACAGCCGAGCGTATATTGTCTCCAATGCACAGCGCTTAACGGGTAAGTTAAACCTGGGTATATTGCAACAGTCACTAGATGCGATCGTTGTCTATCATCAGGTATTACGAACCAACTTTATCACATCACTTGATGGTAGCCCCATACAACTAATTGGCACGCCTCGACCAGTAGAACTGAAAATTATTAAGGTAACAAAAGATCAAGTAGAATTTTTCCTCAATCAAGAGGTGCAACGCCCCTTCAACTTAGAATCTGACTTGATGTTGCGAGCTACTTTGCTCCAAGTAGACGAACAGGAGCATATACTCTTGTTAATGATGCACCACATCGCCTCAGATGGCTGGTCAATCGGTATTCTCTGGCAGCAGTTAACAGCACTCTATGAAGCTTTTTTGAACAGTAAGCCTTCCCCCTTGACAAAATTGCCCATTCAGTATGCGGATTTTGCAGTGTGGCAGCATCAATCGCTATCAGGTGATGTACTTTCCAGCCAAATTAACTATTGGAAAACCCAGTTAGCAGATGCTAATACTGTACTGGAATTGCCTACCGACCGGCCACGGCCACCAGTACAAACTTACCAAGGAGCAGCCCAATCTCTGATCCTACCACAGACTTTGAGTGCATCACTCACAGAACTCTCGCATCAAGAGGGTGTGACTCTATTCATGACATTGCTGGCAGCCTTTGGGACAATACTGCACCGCTACACTGGCCAAGAAGACATTCTTATCGGTTCTCCCATTGCCGGACGTAACCGTTCTGAGATTGAAGAATTAATTGGATTTTTTATTAATACCGTTGTTTTACGGACTGATTTTGCCAAGAACCCCAGTTTTCGTTCAGTGCTAAATCGAGTCCGCCAGATGGCATTAGCTGCTTATGCCCATCAAGATATGCCCTTCGAGAAACTGGTAGAAGAACTGCAACCAGAGCGAGATACCAGTCGCAATCCACTGTTTCAAGTGTGGTTTAATATGCTCAACTTAAGGGACATCCAACTGGAACTACCTGGAGTGGCTATAGAACCAGTCTCGATCCTAGAAACAGCTTCTAAGTTCGACTTAACCCTTTACGTTACAGAACAAAATCAAGGAATCCAACTTGATTTAGTTTACAACACTGATCTGTTTACTTCAGAACGGATGATGGAAATGCTTCATCAATTCCATCACTTGCTAAATCAAATTGTTGCTGCTCCAGAAAGACAAATTAGTTTATATTCCCTGGTGACGCCAGAAGCACGACCTTTGCTGCCAGAGCCAAGGGCGGTTTTACCAGAACTACAGTATGAGTTGACGACAACAATGTTTATTTCTTGGGTAAATCGTACCCCAGAACATTCATCACTTCGTCAAGGAATTCGCACTTGGAATTATGGGGAGTTGGGCAAAATTGCTCAAACCTTAGCACAGGTTTTGTTATCTCACGGAGTAGAGCGGGGAGATGTCGTAGCCGTCTTTGGGACACGCAGCTTTGGGCTAATTGCCAGTATGCTTGGCGTACTCTTGAGTGGCGGTGTGCTACTCACCCTCGATCCGAAACTTCCTAGCCAACGCCAGCGGCTGATGCTACAGGAAGCTAAAGCTAAATACATATTATATATTGATGGTCAGCGTCCAGAAGACGAAAATATAGGGGAGTCTTTAACTAGCATATGTGTCAACCCAGATACAGGAGAAGCCACAAATTCCCAAAAGAGCATTGAAGCAGTAAATCTACCTGAAATCGCTGCCGACGATGCAGCTTATATTTTCTTTACTTCCGGAACTACTGGTGTACCGAAAGGGGTGCTGGGGTGTCATAAAGGGATGGCGCATTTTCTGAACTGGCAGCGACAGACCTTTGAAATTAATCAGCAAGACCGCGTTGCCCAATTAACTGGTCTTTCTTTTGATGTCGTTCTTAGAGATATTTTCTTACCTTTAACTAGCGGTGCAACCTTGTGTTTACCGGAAGAAGAGGATAACTTAGAACCGACTAGAATTCTGCGTTATTTGGAAAAGGAGCAGATTTCTGTACTTCATACAGTTCCTTCACTAGCGCAATTATGGTTAGCGAATGTGCCGTCAGGAGTCTCTTTACGTAACTTACGTTGGTTGTTCTTGGCTGGAGAACCTCTGAAAGAAACCCTTGTACTTCGCTGGCGGGATGCTTTTCCCGAATCAGGTGAAATAGTTAATCTCTACGGCCCGACAGAGACAACTTTGGCGAAATGTTATTACCAAGTACCTGTTGAGTGCAGCCCTGGTGTACAGCCAGTAGGATTGCCGCTGCCTCAAACTCAAGCACTGGTTTTCACACCAAATCACCAGCCATGCGGTATCGGTGAACCGGGCGAGATTGTAATCCGCACTCCATTCCGTAGTTTGGGTTACATCAATGCCCAGCAAGAAAACCGTTCTCGGTTTGTCAAGAATCCTTTTCGGAACGATCGCCACGATTGGCTTTATTATACAGGCGATCGCGGATGCTATCGTCCAGATGGCTCTCTAGAAATTCTCGGTCGCCGAGATCATCAAGTCAAGATTCGGGGGATACGCATTGAACCAGGGGAAATTGAAACGGTGTTAGCCCAACATCCAGATATACTTCAGACTGTAGTAATTGCCCGTGAAGATGTTCTTGGCGATCAACGTTTAGTGGCTTACATTATACCGAATCAAGACTCAGCAATTGCGATTACTGATATCCGTAGCTTCCTCTCGACAAAATTGCCACAGTACATGCTACCTTCAGCTTTTGTCGTGCTGGACACCATGCCCTTAACCCCCAACGGTAAGGTAGACCGTCGCGCTCTACCAGCACCAGACTTATCGAGGCAAGAGCCAGAAGCCAGCTTTGTCGCTCCCCGCAATCAAGTAGAACGCCAGTTAACACAGATTTGGGAACAAATTTTAGGTGTCCAACCCATTGGTGTCAGGGATAACTTCTTTGAGCTAGGAGGACATTCTATCTTAGCAGTAAAACTGTTTTGGCAAATTGAAAAGACATTTAGTAAAAACCTGCCACTCGCCATTCTTTTCCAGTCAGGGACTGTAGAGGCTCTAGCCAAAATAATTTGCCAAGAAGATGATTTAACAAAAAACTTGGCTTTAGTAAATACCTTAGACCAATCAAAATCTTGGTCATCCCTAGTAGAAATTCAACCCAACGGTTCTAAGCCACCTTTTTTCTGTATTCACGGGCTGGGTGGAGAAGTCTTATGTTTCCGTGAATTGGCATTGCATCTGGGGACAGAACAACCATTTTACGGATTACAACCACGGGGACTAGATGGAAAACACCCTCTCCATACCCGCGTTGAAGATATGGCAGCGCACTACATTCAAGAAATTCAGACCCTTCAACCTCATGGCCCTTATTTTCTTGGAGGTTATTCCTTTGGGGGTACAGTTGCCTTTGAGATGGCTCGGCAACTCCAAGAACAAGGCGAACAAATTGGCATTTTAGTTATGCTTGATAGTTGTCGTATAGGTTATAGCTGGCAAGCACCATTTCTCAAGCGAGTTGTTTTGCATTTAAAAAATATTGTTCAGCAAGGGACTAACTACTTTTGGCAAAAGGTTGTGAGATGGAGTTATTGGCGTAAGCAAGAACTACAAAATACATATAACCGTTACTTGGAAGACGTACTTAATGTACCTGAAACTGACAAGCATTTAAAGGTTATAGATACTAACACTCAAGCCCTTAGTGACTATATTTTTTCACCTTACCTTGGTCGAGCTATTCTTTTGCGGACAGAGGATAAAAATCGGGACGAAGCTATAGGCGTAGAATACGATCCTCAATTCGGCTGGGGCGACCTAGTAGTTGGAGGATTAGATATCTATTACCTTCCCGGATCTCACCTTAACATACTTAATGAACCCCATGTACAAGTGTTAGCTGAAAAATTGAGAAATTGTTTAACTCAGGTCCAGTCTCCGTCTGCAAAGAATTAATTTGAACTTTTTTGTTAGTTCAGCTTCGCACAACTCAGCACTGCTGGGTCGTTTTGCCATTTCTTGGTCTAAACTTGAGAGAATAATAGAAAAATAGGACTTACGCATCAAGTACGAAATGTAGGGGCAATTCATGAATTGCCCCTACGAGAAATCAAGGCTTTCACTGCCTTTTTGCGTAAGTCCTAAAAAATTCTTGCTGTTGACTTTGACAAAGAGTTTTAGCCTTAACCCAAGTGTATTGTCCCCAGTCCCCAATTCTCTTTTTCCAGTATTCAATTTTGTGGCATAAATTTATTGAATGCGGGTGATATATACATAGCAGCATTGAACCCTAGAAATTGACTTATGAATAACTCCACCTATCAGCTAGATGATTTCGCTTTAACATTGCCGATTTCCCAAACAGCTCGCATAACTGCCCAGCAATTTGCTAACCAGCAACCAAATCTTGAAAAAGCAGAGCAAGTCCGGCTGAATACTTTAGCTGTATGGGTGGTGAATGACTACTTGCAGATGATGGATATTCCTACCGATCTTCAAGCTAGTGACAGTTGGAACCCCATCATGCGCCTTTGTGGAGATGTTGCTGATTTAGCAGTGCCCTCAATTGGCCGTCTGGAGTGTCGCCCCGTCCATCTGCATCAGCAGATATGTTTTATTCCTCCAGAAACTTGGGAAGAACGGGTGGGTTATTTAATAGTTCAATTTGATGAATCGCTCGAAGAAGCAAGGCTGCTTGGTTTTATCCCTAGTGTGACAACTGAAACAGTTCCTTTAGCGCAACTGCAACCATTGGAAACGTTTATTGACCACATCTGGCAACTGCGTCAATCCCCACTTAATTCATTAGTGAATTTGAGCCAGTGGTTTGCTGGTATATTTGAGACGGGCTGGGAGACTATTGAATCGCTGTGGAACGTGCCAGAACTCAGGCCAACTTATGCCTTTCGCAGTGTTGAAACTTTGGAATTAGATGCCCTTAAACAACCAGAATCAATTACTAAACGGGCAAAAGTGATTGATTTAGGTATCCAAATCCACAACCAACCTGTGATGTTGATTGTGGAAATTAGTCCCGAAAAAGATCAACAAACTAGTATTCACCTCCAATTGCACGCCACTGGAAATCAAATCTACTTGCCACCAGGAGTTCATCTCACTGTTATAGATAGTTCAGGAGCAATATTTTTAGACGCTCAATCTAGAAAATCAGACAACTACATTCAGTTACAGTTTCGTGGTGAACCTACAGAGCGATTTAGTGTTAGGGTAGCCTTGGATAATACCAGTATTACCGAATATTTCCGAATTTGAAATATGTAGCTATCTTCCTTCTTTGTCGGTAATTTATTAAGTGATAATTCATTAATTGAAAATTAAAAATTAAAAATCCAAGCCAGCTTTTGAGGATTTTAAAAAAATCTGTAGACACTTGTGAAGCTTGCGATCGGACATTAGAACAGGGCACGATCTTGCATGGGGAGATAGCGACGGTTATGGGTAAATTAGTGACGATCAAATTTGGAGAGGGTAGTTTTGAGCAGGGGTTTGCTGTCACCCTCCAAATTGGTGAAGAACACGAGCGTGCTGCAACAGAAATCACCGGGAGGCTACCTTCATTCCCGGAAATGCCGCTCTATTATAGTCATTGGCAGTCTAGTTATCGGCAGATAGGCAATCGTTATCGCCTCCATGCTGACCAAATGCAGGTGACGAATGTATCGATGGTTCAAGACTGCGAAAACGCTTCTCATATTTTACGGGCCCGCTTTAATACCTGGCTGCGAACAGAGGAGTTTCGCCCTTTGAGGGAAAAATGGTTAGAAAGATTATCGTCTGGCGACGAAGTACGGGTGATTCTGCAAACAGAAAATAGCCAATTGCAGTTATTACCCTGGCATCTGTGGGATTTGTTAGAACGCTATCCCAAAGCTGAAATTGCCCTTTCTTCACCATCTTACGATCGCATTCCCAAGCCACGCACTCTCAATCAATTAGTCAATATTTTGGCAATTGTCGGCAATAGTAAAGGGATTGACACCCAAGCCGATCAAGCTTTACTACAACAGTGTAGTAACGCAGAAGTGAGCTTTTTAGTAGAACCACAACGTAAGGACTTGACTGAGCATCTTTGGGGAAAAAACTGGGATATTCTCTTCTTTGCCGGACACAGTTCCAGTCACGGAAATGGCGAAAGCGGACGAATTTACCTGAATAGAACTGATAGTCTTACCATTGGCGAGTTAAAGTACGCTCTCAAAAAAGCTATTGAGAATGGTTTGCAATTAGCTATATTCAACTCCTGTGATGGATTGGGTTTGGCGCGAGAATTAGCTGATTTGCAAATTCCTCAAATAATTGTCATGCGCGAACCCGTCCCAGATCAGGTTGCCAAGGAGTTTTTAAAGTATTTTCTCCAAGGCTTTGCCGGTGGCGAGTCTTTATATCAAGCGGTACGCCAAGCGCGGGAACGCTTGCAAGGACTTGAAGATAGATTTCCTTGTGCAACTTGGCTACCAGTAATTTGCCAAAATCCAGCGCAGATACCACCGACTTGGGATGAATTAAGGTCTAGAAAATCTGAAGATGAAGCGAATTTACCTTTGTCTAATAGACGCAGATTTAAGAGAACTGTGTTATCCAGCTTGGCAGTTACAACTTTAGTTTTTGGCGTGAGATTGTTGGGATTGCTAGAAAATCCAGAGATTCAAGCCTTTGACCTGATGATGCGATCGCGCCCTGCCGAAGGACTCGATCCCCGACTGTTGATCATCATCATTGACGATGAGGATCTGGCGACTCAAAGACAAAATGGCGAGTCCTTGATTGGAGCTTCGATTTCCGAAAAATCTCTCAATAAACTCTTAGCAAAACTGAATCAGTACCAACCCCGCGCGATCGGCTTGGATATCTACCGTGATTTTAAGGCTAAAGAGCCAAATTTAATTACTCGTCTCCAGCAAACTCAGAACTTGGTTGGCGTATGCAAGGGGAGTGATAGCTCAGGAAATATCAAAGGCATTAAGCCGCCACCAGAAATCCCTCCAGCAAATCTGGGATTCAGTGACTTTATTCACGATCGCGACGGAGTTATTCGTCGGCATCTTCTGTTCATGAATCAGGAGACGACATCATTGTGTTCTGCTCCTTATGCCTTCAGTTTACAACTAGCATCCCTTTATCTGCGCCCTTTAGGAATTCAAACAAAGTTCACCCCTGAAGGAAATTTGCAATTGGGTAAGACTATTTTTCCGAATCTGAAGTCTCGTACTGGTGGCTATCAAAATATTGATGCTAATGGCGGTCAAATCTTACTCAACTATCGGTCTTCAAAAGAAATAGCCGAACAGGTAAAGCTAACGCAATTTTTATCATCTAGTTCAATTAACCCCAGCGCCATCAAAGACCGGATTGTTCTCATTGGTGTGACTGCAAAGGGGGATTCTCCAGACACCTGGCCTACACCTTATGGCATTCCTTTAGATGAGCAAATGCCAGGAGTACTGGTACAAGCTCACATGGTCAGCCAGATCCTTGGTGCAGTTCAGGATGGGCGGCCATTGCTACGGGCTTGGTCATGGTGGGCTGAGGTCGTCTGGGTTTGGGGCTGGTCTTTGATTGGGGGAGTCCTAGCTTGGCGCAGGCTTTCCTTACCCTGGTTGGCATTGGCAATCGGTGTTAGTTCTAGCGTTTTGTATATACTTTGCTTTGGTCTGTTAATTTCGGGTGCTTGGGTGCCTTTCGTACCGTCGGCTTTATCGTAGGTAGCTATGGGGG
>CAXUOL010000037.1:0-19923 GCA_964252435.1 uncultured Nostoc sp. | reverse complement strand
GGTGCTGCACAGGCATCAATTACCACCTCACCTGGTTGGGGGTCGAGCAAATGACTTACCAGTTGGGCGCTACTATCTTGTACAGTCCACCAACCTTCTTTAAAACCAGGTAGTTTTTGAATTGATCCAGCACTACCAATCAATCGTAAAGCTTGGGGTAAATTAGGAATCCGTCTCACCAAAATACCAGCAGATTGCAAAGCCGCCTCAACTTCTTCGATTGACGTGCGAAGTGGGTTGATACGCAAGTCAATTGTTGGTGATTGGTTCATCCATTCACACAATTGTTCTGTCTCAGCCAAACCCAATTGTTCTAACCAAACTTGAATAATCCAGTCAGGAAAGCTGTGTAAAATACCCAAGCGTTCCACTGGGTTTTCTGGAAGTTGTAACGGATCAAAATGGGGGAGTGGGGACTGGGGGAGTAAGAATGAGTTTTTCTCCTCTGCCCCTCTGCTCCCCTGCTCCCCTGCTTTTCTAAGATACTGGCGTAATAGACCGTTAACAAAACCCGTAAGTCCAGAAAAACCGTTTTCTTTAGCGAGTTGGACTGTGGTATTAACAGCAGCTGAGGCGGGAATACGCTGTTGATAACGCAGTTGGTAGAAACCCAGATGTAAGATGGTGCGGAGGTCTTGTGGTTGTTGATGAGATTTCTTTTTGGCGAGTTGATCGATGAGAGTATCGAGGGTGCGTTGCCTTCTGACGCTCCCATAAACCAATTCTGTCACTAAGCGGCGATCGCAATCAGCCAAATTAACTTTTTGCAGTACTCTATCTAGGGCAACATCAGCATAAGCCCCCTTATGAACATCTCGTAGGGCGATAAAAGCTAATTGACGGGGGTTTGTCATGAAAACACGATTCAGGAGTCAAGAGGCTTTTGTATTCTAACTCCCAACTCCTAACTCCCAACTCCTAACTCCTAACTCCTAACTTCCAACTCCCAACTCCTAACTTCCCGATCAAGACATATACGGGTCTACACTGGCGATTTCAAACTCACATGCTCTAGAAACCTGTTCTGCTGGTAATTTTCCAAAGCTAATTAATGATAAATAAGTGTGGTTTGCCATCAGTTCTTTTGCTAATAAGAACCCAGTGATTGTCCAAGTTTGATATTTCCTCGCTTGTTTCCCAATCAGTCGCCCTTTTTTTCCATCGTAATACTCTGGCCATTCATCTGTACTGAGGCGTCCTTGGGCAGTTTCAATCGCCTTTTGTGCAAGACTTGTTCTATTAGTTTTTACAGCCGCCGCCGCCAACATCCACATTAAAACAGGCCAACTACCAGCATTATGATACGACCAAGGTATATTTTTGGGGTCACATCCAGTCACAATTCTGTATTCTTCATGTTCCAAAGCGGGGAAACAAATTTTCATTGGCATATCTCCCACCAAATCATCCCATCGTTCCTCAATGAGAGTCATAATCGCTTGTGACTGTTCTTCAGTGGCTAAGTCTGAAATGATTGCCATTAAGTTTCCGAGTGAAAAGAAGCGAGTATCTAGCTGCGATGGGCCAACATTACCTGCTAGATAACCACCTTTTTTTGGTAGCCACTTATCTAATTCATAATAAGGAACGGAATCTACATATATATTGAACAGATTAACAGCAGCCTTGCCATATTCTTCACTTTTGAAGCGATAAATTGCATTCAGGCGATTAATATCTATCCAATAATGCTGGCGAATATGAGCACATAAAAGAGGCAAACGGTTATCAATGGCTTCAACAATATCGGAATTACCTTGACAAATTAAAAGTTCACGAGATGCACGCAATGCCGTGTAAAAGAGGACTTGTAATTCTAGAGGATGCCCATAAATGCCCATACGACGGTCAATCATACAAGCGCCATCTGGAACCAACAGCGTTGGGTACATATCAAAACGATTTGCCAAACAGATTTCCATGATTAACCTGATACCATTTTGGAATTCAGGTTGATAGGCAAGAGAAAAATCTTCTGTGGCGACTATATAAGCGCGCAATAAAATAATCCACCATAAGCAAGAATCTACAGGTGTAACTCTAGCGATCGCATGTTCACCAAAGTCTGCTTCTAAATATTCTTGCCCATTATCTGATACCACTTTAAAGCTAGCTGGTATTAATCCTCGTCCTGGCTTATAGGCATCTAATGCCTTTTCTTTAGGCTGTAACTTTAAGGTTTCTTCTAAGAAATTACGAACAATATCTGTTTTACCTTTAATCAGAAAAATTAGAGCAGAAGAAACAAAATCTCGAACAAAGCACTGATCGTAATTGAGCGCTTCTACAGAGGCATCATAAGCGGCTACTGTTCCAACAGGGCGACCTTGATAATAGAGAATTGATTTTTCTAGTGCTAGCCATGCTTCTTCCACTTCTTTTAAATTCTCAGTAGTTTCCAATTCGTTTAGGTGCATTGCCAGAATAACTCCATAAGGATTGTGAATTTGTGGTAGATGTGTCTTCATTTATTATTTTTACTATTCTCAGCATAACAAAAACGATTCTTTGAATAGCAAAAATAATTTAGCAAAAAAATAATCAACTAACAAGGAATAAACTGGCTGACATTTATGCAACTTCATTGTTAGTTAATTGCTTGTAATCTATTACTATTTTGGTGAATTCTAGTTGTTGTTCTCCACCGGAAGTAGTAAGATGAATCCTAAAAACAGTCACATAAGATATATTTTTAGATTATTTACTGTTCCGTTGTTTGTCCAGAATCTTTGCTTTACCAAACAAAAACATATCTTCAGTGCTGTTTAGGAGTTGTGTGAAGTTAAAACTGGTTGCAGTATATTTACTTGAGCAGGATTAGTTTTTGACACTAATAAGTCAGATTATTCCCCTATTATCTAATAATTTATAACGTTTTTTCTGAATATGCAAGATGAAGGCTATAAAATTTTAATATGTCAATACTTCTCAAGGGTTAAATATATTACCCTACTGACAGATGAAACGGGGCGTTTATGGGAGTTTAGCCAAAAATAATCAAGAGTACTGAGTCGAAAGACTGCTCACAAGGGATGGGGCATGTACCAAGTATATAAGTACTGAGATTAGCAAAGTGATGTTCATTACTGTTCTCCCGAAGCAGCCTTAAACACTTGTTCAGCAGTTAGATTCAGCTCTATTAAAGTTGGCGATTGAATTTGGTCATTACCACAAAACTGAGTGACTTGGTACTCGCCTTCCACTAATCTGTAAACTGATATTGTCGGTTGTTTAGGATTGCCGATAAACCGTTTTCCACCAAGAGCAGCATAGTCAACAATCCAATATTCGGAAATTCCAATTTCCTCATATTCACCGAATTTGAGAAAGTAATCATCTCGCCAATTTGTACTCACAACTTCTACTACCAATGGAATTGATGCGGCTTGAGTAACTGTTGATGATTTTTTCCAAAGTGGTTCATTAATTAAGTTAGGGATATTCAATACCAACACATCTGGAATATAACCAGATTTTTTATCAACAGATTTGATTAATGCTTGAGCAGGAATCGAATAAGCTAGGTTAAACCTCCGAATCTCAAAATTGAGTTCTCTAATCAGAAATGCTCTGACTAACTCATGTTCCCCTGTCGGCTGCATTTCAACTATTACTCCTTTATGTAATTCATATCTACCGTTCTCCGGTTTCCATTCGACGAATTCTTCAAAATTTATCGCTTCTACTAAATGTTGAAACATAACACTATTTCTTCAAGTTCTGAAATTCTGCTGAGAGAATGTTTTGACTGTACTATAGTTTTATGATGGCTTGTCTTCTGCTGCCAATTGATGGATTTGTTGTGTATACCAGATAATCTCAAGTATGCCTTGTTGATCCAGATCATTGCTCTGTGTTATTTGGGGTTGTAGCGTAATACCGCTAGTTCGATTGGTTAGAAGTTCAATCGGCAGGTCTGGTGCAATTGCAAGCGGTCGTGCTAAACCGATAACATCTACGCTTCCTTCCTCAATTGCTTGTGCCATAGCATCGGCTGAACGAAAACCACCAGTCAACATAATTGGTAGAGAAATTAAGGAGCGAACTTTGCGGACGTATTCCAAAAAATAAGCTTCGCGTTGGCGTGTACTTTCTTTTTGGGTAATATCTGTCTGTCCCATCATCGCCAGCTTTTCATAAGTTCCACCGGAGATTTCTATCAAGTCAACACCAACTTTTTCTAAAACTTGGACAACATTAATAGATTCTTCTTCAGTAAAACCACCTCGTTGAAAATCAGCGGAGTTGAGTTTGACACTAATAGGAAAATCTTGACCAAGAGTATTACGTATTCCTTGATATACTTCTAAAAGGAAACGCATTCGCTTTTCGGGTGTTCCTCCCCAGTCATCAATACGTTGATTAGAAAGCGGCGATAAAAATTGGTTAATTAGATATCCATGAGCGGCATGGATTTGTACACCAGTAAAACCAGCTTTTTTCGCAATTTTTGCTGTATCAATGTGACGTTCGATTAGATGTTTAATTTCTGCTTCAGTTAATGCTCTGGGTTGAGCAAAATCTTTGTTAGAAAGTTGTAGTGGGATTGATGATGGTGCTACAGGCTGTGGTGATAAATAACTTGGTGATTGCCGTCCTGGATGATTAATCTGCATCCATATATGACCACCTTGTGCAATGCTTGCAACTGCCCATTCTTGGAGAATTGGCAGATCCCGTTCATCTTCAATTACAACATCGCGTGGTAAAATCAAAGCTGTCCGAGCAATCATGACATTACCTGTAATCATCAAACCGGCTCCTCCTAATGCCCATCGCTTATACAAGCGGATCATTTCTTTTGTGGGGCTGTTTTGATCGTCAGCTAACTGTTCGTTCATGGCAGCTTTAGCTATACGATTTGGCAATTCTGCCCCACAGCTTAGTTTTAAAGGTCGGTTCAGGATGGTAATGTTGTTGTTCATATTTTGACTAGCATTGATAAATTACTAACTTCATATTGCCTGAAGACTGGCAAATTTGAAAGATGTCGTGGGTATCACACAGGTATAGGAGTAAACATAAACTACTCCTTTTGTATTATCAATAACAACTGCAATTGAGTATGCTTGTTTAACTCTCGCGATCGCAATTCCCGCACCACCCACAACTATCTCAGTTAGTAGCAACAGAGGGTGCAAAGCAACTTATTTATCAAAGTTAATATATTTATGAGCGTTTAACTGCTGCTGGAATTCTTTATAAGCTTGATTAATTGCTTGCATTGAAGCTTTTGCGATCGCAGAACTATTAACATCAGGATGATACAATCTTGCTAATCGGCGGTATGCAATTTTAACAACATTGGAGTGATCGCTCTGATTTACGCCCAAGACTTCCCACCATTCCCCAGATAATCCAGAGTCGAAAGTAAATTGACTCCAAATCTTGATGCTTCCGCCATTACCGCCACTTACTAGCGTCTTACCATCAGGACTGAAAGCAACGGGATTACACCCAGAAAGATTTTGTAGTAATTCCCCAGTATGGAGGTTCCAAAGTTTGATTGTACAGTCTCGGCTGGCACTGGCAAGGGTTTTTCCATCAGGGCTGATAGCAACAGACAAAACCACCGTTGAGTGTCCAGTCAAAGTGGAAAGTAATTCTCCAGTTTGGAGATTCCAAAGTTTAATTGTGGCGTCTGTGCTACCACTAATAAGAGTTTGACTGTTAAAACTGATAGCAACTGTATTCACAGCACCCAAATGTTCAGTGAGAATATAGCGTTGTTCCCAAGTTTTAACATCCCAAAGCCTAATAGTTTTATCGGCACTACCACTGGCAAGGATTTTACCATCGGGACTGATGGTAACAGACAAAACTGCATCTGAGTGTCCATTCAAGGTGCGTTTTACTGTTCCCGTGTAGCGTCCCCAAATTCTAATCGTTTTATCGGCAGCACCACTAGCAAGAATTGCCCCATCAGGACTGTAGGCTACTGAGTTAATAAAACCATTATGACTATAAGTAGAGTTTAAATAAAACAATGTGTGAATAAATTTTTTTGTGTCCATCTGCCAACTGCTGATTTTGCAATCGACACTACCACTTGCAATTTGCTGTCCGTCAGGGCTGATAGCAACAGATAAAACTGCTTCTGCTTGTCCAGAGAATGTATACAGCCATTTTCCGGTTTTCAAGTTCCACAAATTAACTTGTCTGTCATCACTGCCACTGATTAAGGTAGTACCATCAGGACTGATTGCGATCGCATTAACTGCCGCTAAATGTCCCTTGAGTGTGCGTACACATCTCCAAGTTTCAGCTAGCTGGGTTGTCAGAGATATTTTTTCTGGTTCAATATTGGGAGTAGGAGCTTTAGGCGTAGCAAATTCTGATTTTTTCTTGAATTCAGCCTTGAGTGCTTGTAACTCATCTTCGATTTCCAAAACAGCAAATTTTTGGTTGAGATCCTCACCAGATAAAAATGCTTCTAATTCCATCACTGCTTCGGAATAGTAGCCCATCTGCAAAACTTTCTCTTCCATCCGCTCAAAAAGCTGTGCTGGAGTTTCGCTAATTCCCGATTCGTCTAACAGTTTGGCAATACCATAGGCGGCGAGTCCGACTACTGCACCAATTCCTGCCATCGGTACTGCACCAATCCCAAATGCCAGCCCTACTTTCGGTACGACTAAACCCATACCACCAACGACGCTATAAACACCAGCACCACCGACTGCACCAATTCCCATTGTAGCGATCGCAGCAGCATCTCCCTCTGCTATGGCTTTAAAAGCGCCATAAGCAGCGGCACCAGCTACAGCACCAGCACTGACTACAGGAGTTGCACCAATGCCAACTGCACCAAATCCGCCTGCTAATCCCATCCCGCCTACCGTTGCAGAAACACTAGCACCTGCGATGGTTCCGCCTGCAATAAATGCTGCGCCTGTTTTAGAGTTTTGTGTCATTGCCTAATGTTTTCTTGAAATTTTCTAGAGTCATCAGATTTTGTCTGAGTACAGCTACTGTTGCTTGCTGCTGTTGAAGCTGAGTTAGAAGAATAAGCACAATTTTATTTTGAACTTTTTTATTCACAACAGCTTGAAGGGCTAAATCATCATCATTGTCTCTCAAAGCTGTTTGAGCTTTTTCGTTCCAGTATTTAGCTTCTTTCTGCGCTTTTTCAAAATCTTTCTCAATACCTTCTTGATTAGCAACAGCGCTATTCACAGCTTCTTGTGTTTCACGAATAGCCTTTAATAAAAATACTTTAGTGTCTTTTGTAGCTTTAGTTTTGTCTGGAGTTTTTAGTGGTAGCATTAATGCTTTAAGTTGCTCTATTTCATCATCAATCGATATATCATTATTACCCAGAGCGTAGACTGATTAATACTGTTGCGTCTTCGTAAAAACTACTTAAGTCTTGACTTATGCTTAGAATGCGACGTCAGAAAAGTCTCAGTATAATATTTAATTAATTTGTAGCGAAATAAATTAGGCAAACCTCTGCGTTACTTTGCGTTTACTTTGCGTCCCTCTGCGTTTAAAAACATGACAATTTTACACACTCATTACCAAATAATCGGAATTAATCCCGATGCAGTTATATTTGAATCACAAGTTAATAGTTGCACTTCATCACCTTTACTTGCTAAAACTAGTGCAGTTGCAGTAATTTGTCTATCGTGCATTTCATTAATAGCAGATAAACCCATAGTTATTTTAATTACATCTTTGTCAAGTGGATAAATTACCACACGCGGATCGGCTTCAACTACTGAAAATAAATCCTTGGCAGAAGGAATAGATGTTCTTCCTCTCTCAATAATCCAAACAGCTTCGGCTAATGTTGTAGCTGGTATAACTAACTGGGAATCAGGATTAGAAAGAATAGCATTGGCATTCGCACCTAATCGTGAATTTCCTTCGAGAAACCAAATCAGAGCATGAGTATCAATCACATACTTCATAATTACCTACGACCAGTCTAAACCATCTTCGGTATCTCCATGAAATTCAGTAACTTGAAAATCGCTGTCTGTTGATTGTTTATGCCCAAAAAACATACCAAACCGCATTATCTGCTTTTGGATTTGAGATTTTTCGGGTTCTAAAAAAGTTACAATAACACGGCTTTCTGATACATTAGATGGTAATTCTGAAAGGTGTATATTACCGTTCTTGTACACTCCTTCAATCGATTGCAACATTAGTATTTACCAAATTTGTACTCATATAAATTATAAAATTAATACTAATAAAGATGCCGATTTGCTTATTAAAAACATCAAATTTCGGGGCTGTACTGGCGCTATCTGCTGCTGTAACTATATATCAATAAGCTTGTTGTACTCTGCGTGAGTCCCGATCCAAGAACCTCTTCAGGCAGAAACATTGTAACGTTCCCAAAATCGATGAGTTGTGTAATGCATCAAATTGCTCGACAGTTCCCCGCCTCAAACTCAGCGATCGCTTCTTGTGCAAAAGTTTCGAGTTTGCCATCAGCAATGTCTTTCTCTAATTGTTCATCCCACCGTTGATAATCTAAATCAGCAAACCATTGAATGAGCTTCTCATACTCGTTGGGTGGCAGTTGAAGAATCGCGGACTCAATTTGCTCAAGTGTCAGCATAAGGATACATCACCTTTACTCCAAGCAAATTATAGCTTTTTCAACTAATTATCTCGACCGTGCTTGTATGCTTTGCATCCCGATCTTAAATTCGCCTCTGTTTGGATTAAGGCAGAAATTTATCTCTGTAACTGAGACTTTAGGTAGCGATCGCCAACCTCCGTATACACACTATATCCATTATGTCAAGCAAGCCTGCGCTTTTATTGATTAGCAAATAGGCGAACTTTAACCAAAACCCATACGCAATCAGGGAATTATCAATAACCCTGATGAAATCTACCAAAAAGATGGAATAACATTTGTGTGTGCTTCAACAAATTGTGTATAAGAGTTGAAAATGACGATATGGCAACATCTAATATCCTCAAAGAACCACAGCTTTTGCGTCTGGGTAGCTTGTTTGGTGGACTGCGTGGCGATTTCACGGGAGGACTAACAGCAGCAGTGGTAGCATTGCCTTTGGCTTTAGCCTTTGCCGTAGCCAGTGGTGTGGAACCAAAGGCGGGACTTTACACTGCGATTGTGGCGGGAATTGTCGCCGCAATTTTTGGTGGTTCGTCAGTACAGATTACAGGGCCAACAGGTGCAATGGCTGTAGTTTTGGTGGGAATTGTCGCCAAGTACGGCCTGGAGAAAGTTTGGATTGCTGGAGTGATGGCTGGAATTATCCAGATTGCTTTGGGGGTTGCCAAACTTGGACAGTTAGTAAAGTTTATTCCTTATCCGGTGACGGCAGGTTTTACTAATGGTATTGCCGTCATTATTTTTTGTGGTCAGTTAAACAATTTCTTTGGTTTAAAATTACCGCGTAGCGAACATTTTTTGCCGGGACTTTGGCAAAGTCTAACTCATGTAGAAGCTCTAAATTGGGCAGCAGTTGCCTTAGCAGTTGTGGTGATTGCCACCAATGTTTTATGGCCCAGAATCAATACGACAATACCAGGTTCTTTAGTGGGACTGGTGTTAGCAACTGCGATCGCTTCTTCTTTCCATCTAAATGTACCAACAATTGGCACGATTCCTCAATCTTTACCGATGCCTCAAGGTATTCCCCACTGGAATAATTTTGGCTTGATTCGAGAACTAATTAATCCGGCTTTGGCTTTAGCTGCACTGGGGAGTATTGAATCGTTGCTATCGGCGGTAGTGGCTGATGGGATGACAGTCAGCGAGAAACATAATAGCGATCGCGAATTAATTGGTCAAGGTTTGGCTAATATGATTGTGCCATTTTTTGGTGGCATTCCCGCTACAGGTGCGATCGCTCGAACTGCTGTAAATGTCCGTTCTGGCGGTAAAACCCGACTATCTGGGGTAATTCACGGTCTTGCTTTAGCCATCATCGTTTTAACTTTAGCACCCCTAGCAGAACAGATTCCTTTAGCAGCACTTGCTGGCATTCTCATGGTGGTTAGCCTGCGGATGATTGAGTGGGAAGCCATTGGTTTATTGATGCGTGCTACCTACTCAGACTTTGCTGTGATGATTCTCACCTGGCTAGTGACGATCTTGTTTGATTTAGTTCTCGCTGTCGAAGTGGGATTGATTGCTGCCGGAGCCTTGTTCATCAAACGGATGAGCGATTTAAGTTTAGTTAAAATACCTGAAACCGAAGTATTTCCCCCTGGTACTCCTCTAGAATTAGGTAAAGAAATTGCCGTTTATCGGGTAGATGGCCCTGTATTTTTTGGTGCTGCTGAACGGTTTGCTACCTTTCTCCGCGATGAACCAGAAGTGAAATATTTAATTCTGCGGTTGCGGTTTGTGCCAAATATGGACACAACTGGGTTAGTCGCCTTAGAGGATATTTATCACGACTTGGAACGCCATAATTGCCGCTTAATTCTCACAGGTTTACAACCCGAAGTCCAACAACTACTAGAACGTACAGGATTGTTAAAAACAATTGGGTTATCAAATTGTTTTGAAACAACCACAGAGGCTATTTGCTCTATCTCTCCTCAGATTGCATGTTCTCAACCTGTAGCAGCTGATTTGAAAACAAAAGAATTGATGGAATTAATTGACTGAAAATATTTTGCCATTAAGAGGATATTTGAAAAGTCTCAAAGTATCCTAGTGGTCTATCGCATTAATTCTACTGGGTTAAGAAAACGAACCGCATTCGCGTTAGCGTCTCCCCTTGGGAGAAGGACGCAAAGAGCGCAAAGTTAAGAGGTAAAGAAGAGAAATTTAAAACTGATTCACCTCTCAAAACTTTTGCGATAGACCACTAGTACAATGTCTAAGCTAGTAATGAAAAGTTTGTAGTAAGCACTTTAGTGCTTAGAAAATTAAGGACTAAAGTGCTTACTACAAACTTGCCTACCCATCATGTTACCAAAAATACTTTTTAAACATCCTCTCTATTTCTCGTCTCTCTGCGTCTCTGTACTAGCCTGGGGCAAGACCCTTTGCACCTACATTTGTTATGAATTACCCATTAATTAAAGCCTGTATTCATTGCTGAATCAGGCTTTTGGTATTTTTTATTCAACTCGCACGGAGAACTTCAGTTTAATTACTGAATAGCGAATCCTTCTGGTCTGATTGCATCGTCCAAATCAACGCCCATCAGGTTAGCTCCCTGGATGTTTGCATTTGTCAAATTTGTATTTTCCAAGTCTGCGTTTTGTAGGTTAGCAGTTTGCAGATTTGCTCCCAGGAGGTTGGCTTTCTCTAGGTCTGCATCAAAAAGGTTTGCTCCTACCAGGTTTGCTCCCCAAAGGTTTACCTTGCCTAAATCTGCTCCTTGAAAGTTAGCCCCTTGTAAGTTTGTTTGCTGTAAGTTAGCCCTTTCTAAGTCTGCATTTTGTAAGTTAGCACCCTCCAAGTTTGCTGCTTGCAGGTTTGTGTCCTTTAGCATTGCCCCAGCCAGGTTACAGCCTACACATTCATTGGTTTGTAATAAATGTCTAACGTTTTCTGCTACAGACACTATTGGCGATACAACCGGAGATATCACTGGTGCTGTCACAGGCTGCATTGGTGATATAACCGGAGATGTTACTGGTGCTATCACAGGCTCCATTGGCGATTCAACTGGAGCTAGTTCAGATTCCGTAGGTATGGATGGTGTTAGTGTTTGCGCTCTAGCGCTGGGCTGGATAAGCAAAGTAAATCCGGCGACAACTACCAGAAACATTGCTGTTACGAGCCACTGGGTTAATTTTTTAGAGTTTGATTGATTCATTAGTTCCTTCATAATCTGATTCCTATTGGTGGGGTTGCTTTTATAAGAGCCATCGATAATGTGCTTTATTCTCACTTTAGATAACTTGATTGATAAGAGCAAATATTATTGTTATTCATATTGATAAATTTAAGTGATTAAAAAATCTTTTGGGATGGGAAACGATCGCTGATTTTTTGGCTGACATCAGGAATTGCGATCGCCTCATACTTAGTTCCCAAGCATTGCCAGACTCGGTAAAAGTCGATATGTTTCACTTTTAATTAAGATAGAGAGTCCCAAGTAGATTAAGACAAAGGGGAAGATTTTTCGACCGTAGCGAGTTAGAACGGGAGTCATCAGAGGATTACGAGTCAGGTTGTAAGAGAGTAAGCACCATGCGCCAACAGTACAATAGCAAACACAAACAATTACGCCCAAACTTGGAAGATTACTACTAGCAAACAACGGTACATAAATTCCAATGTTGTTTCCTCCATTGGCAATGGTGACAGCGGAAACACGGTAAGTTTGAGGATCGCAGATGGTTGCGAATAGTGATTTCTTCTGGCGTCCAGATTTTACAGGAGAGATTAAGTCAACTGACACAGCTTGCACTGTCTCTCCCTCTTCTTCTCGACTGATGAGATTACTGATACCAATGGTGATGGGAAGCAAACCCAGTAAACCAATCCAGCTGCTGGGAATGAGCAGACCGCCGAAGAAGCCAGGGAGACTAGCACATACTAAGGTAGTAAATCCCAGAAATTCACCGAGAACAATATGCTTAGGACGAAAGTTACGATTGACTTTCCCGAAGAAAGCTGTCAAATATAAGTTATCGTCAAAGGTGGTTGCAAAAGCGACAGAGATTCCAATCAAGAATGTACTAATTAACCAAGCCATAATTGTTGCTCACAGTAATTCAATGCTGTTTGTCTTAATCCTCTCTGCTTCTCTATGTGAGGGCAGGTTAGGAGATTTTGTGACTGTTTTCCTAACGACAACCGATAGATATTCGTTATTAATCAGCTAATTCCCCAATTTTTAGAGGCGATGCCTACGGCGGTAAACTACGCCTTTAATCAGATTGGTGATTTTTTTCTCAGCAAGGTACCTTGGGAGCTCATGGAGTTAATATTATGGCTTTCAGCCAAATAAGAGCAAATACTCTTGTTTTTTAAAATGATAAATAAAAGTGATTGACAATTTTACTATATGTTTTGGGCTTTCTACCCATTGATACTCATGAGGGGAAAAGGGAAAGAAAAAACCTTTAACCTTTTCCCTAAACCAAATTCTGAGTTCAAAATGCCCAAAACGAGTAGTATTGAATACTGAGCTATTGTTTGAGAAACTTCTATGCGTAGTTTACCGCACTTCTCTACGAGACGCTGCGCGAACGACAAAGCTCAGTGACCACCGTAGGCATCGCTCTTATTGAAGAGAACCCTTGTCAGATAGTAAAGCCTCGGATATCCTTGACGGCTAGCATTTAACATCGGTTAATATGACTAATCGCCCTCTGACTTCAGTTGTGAGATGTTCAGTAATGTTGGATTTTTAACTTGTAATTATGCTAACCAGTGTTGACCGTTTATTATTTGTCCGGCGAGTCCCGATTTTTAAGGAATTGCGGGATGATTTTATTGTGCGGCTCACTTCAGTGATGAACGAATTGTCATTCCCAGCTAATTACACCATCTTTCGACAGGGAGAAGAAGGGCGATCGCTCTATATTGTCGTGTCCGGTCGAGTTAAAGTTCACATTGGGAATAAACAGTTGGCAGAGGTGGAACAGGGAAAATACTTTGGTGAGATGGCAGTATTCGATACTCAACCTCGATCTGCCACTGCAACGACTCTAGAACCTTGTGAATTTTTAGAACTGACGCAAGAGCAACTGTATGATGCGATCGAAGAAACTCCCGAAATTGCGGTGAATATTATTCGTGAGTTATCCCGTCTGATTCGCAGATTGAACGACGATATGAATGTAACCTCTTTGCAGAGTTAATAATAGACAAATGTAGAGACGTACAGTGCTACGTCTCTACAAGGGTTCTGGATAATGTAAAATTTGGTTCAAAATAAATGAAAACTGCTGTAAGTTTGATTATTAAACTCAGCACTCATCACTGCTTATTACTTAGGTTCACCCACACCCGGAGTTTCTTCTTTATCAACTTTAGGCACAAAATCAGGACGTTCTTTGCTTTCCCAACCTGCGGGGCGTTTCGAGTTGTACCAAGCTATTGAGCCAATGGTGACAGCAGCAACAAAACCAACGACATACACCAAGGTAAAAGCAACAGGAAAATGAGGGGCAGCATCTATAGCTGGTGCTGCTGTTTGCATAAATAATAAATTCATGAGTATATTCTCCACAGTTAGGTAACACTATTGAACACGCTATAAGATGAGCGTATCACCTAACATCCCTCTGTAGTTTAGTTTGAGCAACTTCATATTGCATAAAAAAGGGCAGAGGTCACGTCGCTTCTCTACGTTCGCGCAGCGTGTCGCAGACAGACGCTGCGCGTAGCAAGATCCCCAAAGGGGTACGCTCCGAATTCAAAATTCACGCATTCAAAATTCTTACATTATAATCGAAGGCGATCGCCTCTACCTCAAGAAAATACAACCTACCGATAAAATCTCAACCTGGATTGACACCATGCGGGGTTGCACTGCTGGAAACCTCACCACTGACCAAATTATGACCTTCACCCGTAGCGACGACAATCCATGACCGTCTTGGTAGACAGCAACGTTATCCTCGACATTCTTACCAACGATCCCAACTGGCTATCACCTACCAGAACACAAGGCGCGATCGCCATTGGCGTTGTATCCATAAAGCTAAGTACTGCTTATAACACTCTTGAATCCATCCCCAATCAGATATTAAACTTCATCAGGATTTATCCCAAGCTGTCTCAAGCGTTCTGCTAAACGCTGGGCTTTTTGCTGTTCTTGTTCTAATTGGGATGTTAATAACTGCGATTTTTCCTCACCAGTTAGTAATAAATTTCCCTGTGCATCCCACCAACGCAACCAGGGCGCTGTAGTATTTCCATACTGGCCTTCCCAAATGCCCAATTCGACACCCATCAAGGAAATCTCATAGTGTCCACGTTCGTTAGCAGTGAGGTACTGATACCTACCATCAACTAAGTGATAAACCTCAACCGCAGCTTTACTAAATTCGTAAATGCCATAAAAAGGTACGCGGATTGCTTGCTCATATACCCAGAATTTACCAGTAATTGGAGTATTATCTCTTTCTTCTGAACCATCCCCAGAAGCGAATTCCAGTACAATTAGGGGAGCAACATATTCTTGCCACAACACATAGGAACGTCGAAACTGGCCATTTAACATAGGTGCAACATTCGGGACGTAAAACCAATCGGGTACTTCAGCACCGCGTTCAGGTGGTTCGGTCAAACGCCAGTAAATGCCACAATCTTGACCAATACAATACTGTTTATCTGAGTGAATTTGCTGTAATATACCTTGAACGGAGTCAGTTAGGAGTATGCTTTGTGGATGTTCTTGAAAATTTTTCACAAAAGTTCCATCCGACTCTGGTAACTCAGTATGGTCAGGAAGATGAGTAATGCCTAGTTCGGATAGTTTGGCAATAGTCATTGAACTTTGGCGCGAGTTAATCGGCTTATTTATCTTAGCACTGCTCCGACCAAATGCTTGGCGGTGGGTAGTTTAGCGTAGGCGCAGCCCGCACTTCGACATTTTTGGATCGGATACGATTTTTTGCATGAATTAGGATTATTTGGATAGATGATTAATTTAATATATAACGCCTTTCAACATTCTTCTCCATCACCTACCAGAACATAAGGCGCGATCGCTTTTCATTACTTTCTGATTAGTCTGCAAATAATCATGTAGCAAATCGCAACTCTGTGCTAGTAATTTATCCAGTTGAATCTCTGCTAAATCTCGGAAAATTACTGTACCATTACCACTACCCGCAGCCAGAGTCTTGCTGTCATGGCTGAAACTGACGCTGGTTAACTCATCTTTATCGCCTTTCAAAGCAATCAGCAACGTTCCTGCTCGGTTCCAAATCCTCACTTTGTCATCACTGCTAGCTGCCAGAGTCTTACCATCGGGGCTAAAACTGACACTAATAAAACTATCGCCATCGCCCGTGAGATTATCTAGCAAATTACCGTCTCGATTCCAAATCTTCACCGTGCTATCAATACTAACTGAGGCAATACTTTGACCATCAGGCGACCAAGCAACCCCATTTACCCGGCGGCTGTGACCATTTAGTGTGTATAGCAATTTACCATTTAGATTCCAGATTTTCACGGTTTTATCATCACTGGCTGAGGCTAGCAACTTCCCATCTGGGCTAAAGCTTACCCAATTCACTGCTTCTTGATGTCCTTGCAAGGTGTTAAGTAGTTTACCGTTGCTACTCCAAAGTTTTACTTTTTTATCTTTACTAGCGGAGGCAATTACTTGACCATCAGGCGACCAAGCTACACTCAAGACGGTATCATTATGACCCTGTAAGGTATTGAGCAGTTGACCGTCACTACTCCAAAGTTTTACTGTTTTATCTTTACTAGCGGAGGCAATTACTTGACCATCAGGCGACCAAGCTACACCCCAAACTTGACCCTGATGTCCTGTGAATGTACGGAGTAGTTTACCGTCTCGACTGAAAAGTTTTATAGTTTTGTCTCGGCTTGCTGCTGCCAAGGTGCGATCACCTGGGCTAAAACTGATGCTAGTTATCCAGTCATCATTATCGGCTTTCGGCTTTCGCAATAGTACATCGTCCCAGTGCCAAAGTTTAATAGTTTTGTCCCGACTAGCGGAAGCAAGGGTGCGACCATCTGGGCTGAAACTGACACTGTTAACCCAATTATTATGTCCCTTCAGGGTTCCCAGCAACACACCTTCAGAACTCCAAAGTTTGATTGTCTCATCAGTACTTGCGGAAGCGATCGTGTTACCATCACGGCTGAAACTGACGCTGGTAACTCCAGCACTATGCCCTGATAAGGTTCGCAGTAGCTTTCCCTCCAGATTCCACAGCTTGATTGTCTGGTCTAAACTAGCAGATGCGATCGCTTTCCCATCGGGCGACCAAGCTACACTTTTGACTGCATCATCATGTCCCTGTAAGGTTTTGAGCAGCTTACCATCCCGACTCCACAGTTTCACCGTCTTGTCAGCACTCCCGGAAGCTAAGGTTTGACCATCGGTTGACCAAGCAACACTCAAGACTGCACCATCATGTAAGAGCAAAGTTTTGAGCAGCTTACCATCCCGACTCCACAGTTTCACTGTTTTGTCTGTACTCGCCGAAGCAATAATCTGACCATCTGGGCTGAAACTAGCACTATTCACCACACCCTGATGCCCTAATAAAGTAGCCAGCAGTTGACCTTCTCGACTCCAAAGTTTTATCGTCTTGTCTTGACTGGCGGAAGCAACGATTTGACTATCTGGGCTGAAACTGACGCTATTAACTACATCTTCATGTCCCGACAAGGTTTTAACCAAACTACCATCAGGACGCCAGAGTTTGATTGTAGTATCCGCACTAGCTGAGGCAATTAAAGAGCGATCGGGGCTGAATGTAGCACTATTTACACCAGATAGATGCCCATCCAACCGATTATACTCTCTGACCCCGGAAACTGCTTGATAAAGCGCCGTCTGTACTTGCTCTCTTGTATAGGAATCTACCCAGATTGTTTGTTGTAATTTTCTCCCTGCCTTTAAAGCTTCTTTTAAAGCATCAATACCTTTTTGCGAGGCAAAGAGGGCTTCACTGGATGCACTGAGGGTTTTAATTTCGCTATCTACTGCTGTCACGATGGAAACACTTAATCCTAAGATGGCGAGAACGGAAGCGGTTAGAGCAATTTTTAAGGAACGATTTAATTGAGCTTCACTAAGTCTTTGTTTCTTTTGACTTTCTGCAAGTTTAGCTGTTAACTCTTTTTCTTTAAGTTCAGCTCGTAATTGCTCAATTTCTAACTGACTTAATTCTTCCCGCTTGTGTAATTCTCGCAATTCTGTTAATAAGTCTAATCCCTGTTGCGGATGAGGAGCTACCAATTTAGAACGCTGCTTATTTTGACTAAGTTCGCTCTTCAGTCGCTCAATCTCAGCTTTACTTTGTTCTACTTTGTAGCGCAACTGATTTAGTTGTACCTGTAAGCTCGATTCTTGTTGTTGCAGGTAGCGAATCAAGTCTACTAAATAATCGTGAATCAGTTGATAGCGCTCTGGTACATCAGGAAAGAGAACTACTAAACCGGAGCGTACTAAAATTTCTAATACTAACTCTAATTTGTCAGCATCTTCTAATTCTGATAGCTGCGCTGCTAACTCAGCACGAGTTTTAAAAGGTCGGTTCTTGCTTTCATCTGTTAGTAAGTATAAGACGAGTAAAGCGGCTCGTTCATTTTCTGGGCCGCAGTCTTTAATTAGTTCCTTAATATATCGTTCGATAAGTTTGTTGGGTCTATATGGCTGATATTCTTCTAGGGTAGTAATTCGTTCATCTTGAATTTGCGCTCCCACAACTTGTAATTCAATCGGGCGGACTTCTCCAAATTCTGTTGATAAATCTTCGATTAAAGCATCAATTAAAGCAGGTTCTAAATTAAATTGCGATCGCTCTGTCAATTTTTGGATAATTGCTTTGGCATATTCTGGCGAAAAATTATTTAACTGATAGCGAATATGCTTGTCAAGAATATTATTATTAATCGCTTCCAGTGCCGAGAGATGTTTAAAGTCTAATAACCGATGTAAATAATCTTCTCGCAAGGAAAGGATGACTTTGACAAAGGGTATATTGAGGCAATCGCTAATAAATTTATCAAACTCTTGTTTTTGATTGCGATCGCTATAACCAAAGAAAAATTCTTCAAATTGGTCAAAAATTAAAACTGTGATTAAATGGCGATCGGCATTTTCTTGGAGTTGTTGTAAAATGCTAGCAATGGTGAACGGTGTACCAGGGTAAGGCAAAGCCTCCGATTCAATGGCTGCTTCTGGCTGAATATCAGCGTAAACCGCCAGGGATGGATCGCTAGACATCGCCTCACTTAAAGATTTCCCTAATTCCCGTGCCCAATCGGTATAAACTTGCAGTACCACAGGTACAGCTATTTGATCGCCAATAGCTCGATTTTGCAGTGCTGGAACTAAACCTGCCGTTACAGTAGAACTCTTACCCACCCCTGATTGACCATGAATCACCGTTAGCTTTTGATCGGCGCGGCTAATTCTGCCAATTAAGTTATTAATATCACGCTCTCGACCAGAAGCAGCAATTTCTAAAGCAACGCTGCTACTCCCAGAAGGTGACATTAATGCTGGATTTGTCGCCTGTCTTTGGGGTTGCAAGCGCCCAGCACCAATAAAAGCCCGAAAACCATACTGCTGCTCAACAGAACGCCGTTTTTGGCGAATGTAATAGGCTTCTAAATATTGCCCTTCTTCAAAGTAGAGCGATCGCAGTCTCCGCAATAAGCGAATATAACGATGGGCATCATATTGATGGGAACTGTTTTCTAATGCTGCTGGCAGTTCTTTTGTCGCCTTATCTAAGTATTCACGAGCGATTACTAGCTCACCGATATTTCGCTGTGCTTTCGCCAACACTAAATAGTAAATTTGCGCCAGCAGTAATGGAAATAAGCAGTTATAAGGGTCGTTCTGCTTTTGCGCCTCACCTAATTTCAGCAGTGATACGTGTGCTAAGATACTCGCCTGTACCCACCGCGACTGCTCCACAGCCACTTGTGCCAGAAAACCGTAGTCACAAGCTAATTGGATTTGACTACCATAAGTTTGATGTAACTCCAAAGACTTTTGAGCAACTGTCTGCAATTCTTCCCACTCTTGCAGATATTGCAAAACCTCAGCGAGTTGATTAATAAATCCAGCAACTATATCTAAACGCCCAGCCACCTGCAAGATATTCAAACACTGCTGAAAATAAGATTTAGCAGTGTACCAATGGCGGCGGTTTTCTATTTGATTTTGCTCTGCAAAACGGCAATAACACAACCCAATATAAAACAGCAAAATTCCCTGTCGCAGCAGTAGGGGAGATGGGCGATTAGGAGGCGTAGACGAAGAAAACACCCCCTCATCTGCCCCG
>CAXUOL010000036.1:0-20666 GCA_964252435.1 uncultured Nostoc sp. | reverse complement strand
AAAGTCAAAAACAAGGGTAACGCTGTTATTGCAAGTTAAATGTGGAACAGCTTAGTATAAATATTCACAAATTTAAAAAATCTTTATAACCCACATTCTATCAGTCTGGATACAAGAAAATAGAGAGTTCGTCTATCACCAACACGGATAAATTCAAAGCGATAGTTTGCAGCAGAGGGAAGATGTCCTCTGGGAGCTGTTATGGTGAAATCGAGTTCTGAATAATCAAGCCAGACCTCTTGGGAGTTTGTCTCGTCTTGTCGCCGCCAACCAACGAGATCGCTAAAATCCTCCAAATCTCTATATTTGAAGTTCTCATATTCAACGTTGGTTCTTTTATTGACATTTTGCCAAATCTGCTGCTGCACGCTAAAACCAAAGCGCCCAATGCTGTACTTTACCCAGAGTCGATCGATGATACTTAAGTCAGTGCAAGGAAAATTTCTCACAGATGTTGCATTCAGCCAACCTTCTTCTTCCCTTGCTGCCGCTTTAAGCATAACTGCCAAAGTTTCCTGGTCGGCATCTTTCCAATTACTAGTAGCTAGCAAGTCTCGCAGATGTGTGTAGTAGTGTACTCTATCGTCAGGAATGAGGTCATCGCGTTCAAATACTGGCTTCGACTTCGGCTTTTCATCTAGTCTTTGTCCTGTAATACCCCAGATGAGTCGATTTAGAGGATCGGGGTTTGATTGACGAAAATCAACCCGATAAAAACTATAAAAACTATTTAATTTATTTGAAATATTGTTTACCAGAGATTCATCGCATTCTGGTAGTATTACTAATACCATGTAAATACTGCGCTGATTACTTTCTTGGAGAAACGTTTCTATTTCTAAATTTTGCCAAGCTGTCACTTCTGATGAACCTATAAATACAGCTACAGTCGATATTTCATCAATAATTTTTTGTAACTGCAACGGCTGAAGGTCATGTGTCTCTGTTCGAGCTTCAATACCGTGCTGCTTTAGCTGCTCTTTAATTCTTTGTACCTGTGACTGATCTCTGCTGTTATAACAAAAGAAGACATTGTAGATTGGTTCATTATCTAAAAGGTCTGGAGGCGTCGCTGGCGATTCTGAAACTGATCCTATGTCCTGATTGTAAGCAGGTTTTTTGTCTAAAAGGTTTGGAAGTTGTTCGATTTCCTGGCGCATTGCGATAAACCATTCCCGCTCTGCTCCTCCTGCTTGACCAGTATTGACTTGTGCTTCATCTAACCACTGTTTTGCCTTTGCCGGATCGAGAAAATTTAGCGCAGTTAGTTGTTGTGCGCGCTCTAACTCAACTCGATCTGCCCAAGGTGAATGATGTTCAACATATTGCCAAAGCAAGGTAGCGATCTGTCGAATTCTGTCTGAACCATACTCTTTACTCAACTCCTGCAATAATTCATCCCGAATTTTTGGCTCAATTTCATACAGTTCAGTGTCAATTTGCCGACACAGCCTAGTGAGAAACTTAAACTCGACAGTATAGGGGAGTTGCTTTGGTGGGTCGAGGTCGAGAAAAAAGTTAATTCGCAGAAAGTGCAGCAATTCAGGATTTAAGGCAACTGGCAAAGCTGCATGACACGCTAGACGCAAGACCGCATCTCTATCCTCACCATTAAATTCATTTAGACATCGATGTATAAGTTTGCTGGACATGGTGAGAGTCAACAAGAAGGGTGTGGGGAATGGGGTGTAGGGTGTAGGGAATAAATAGTGGGGACTTGTACTTTATAGGTTCCGGGTTAGGGTGTAAAATAATACAATTTTCTCTGCTCCCCACACACTCCATCCTGCAACGCCACATCCTCTACTTGGGGAGACCCCAAGACCGGAGTGGCTGCCCTACACCCTAGTTTTGGTCAAAGAGGCTTCTCTATATTATATTGATGTCCGCGTAGCACATTCACTGCTTGGTAAATACCATTACGGTCTAAAGGAAACATTGGCAAGTGGCGTGCAATCTGGGATGCTGTGTTATGTTTGTCTTTCCAGTAAGACTTGGGCAGGGGATTGAGCCAAACGTAGCATAAAGTACAAGTGCGAAGAGCTTTGATAAAAGAAATTGTATCTAACAAACGCGGTACATTGTAATGATTACGCACTGCACCAGCATCACTAATCACTACTACAAAAGCAGCAGTAGCATATTTCTGGAGGATATCTTCTAAGGATATAGGAGAGAGTAAATCAGGATCTTCATACAAGTAACCTTTGGTGAGGGAAGTTATTTGGGAGAGGATAGAATCGAGAACAGGAAAAAGTTCTTTGCTGAGATGTTTCAACACCTGTTCTTCGGCTCCTTCAGCAGGGACGTTATGAAAATAGTAAATTACGGTTTCTTCCAATCTACCTGCCTGTTGGATGGCCGTACAAACTTTTTCACAAAAGCGATGAAAAGGAGTCATCGAACCCTGACGATCTACTAATAAAAGTAAGCGAGCCACATTACGGCGTCTGGGTCTCAAGACAACTGGTGCAGCAACTGCCAAATTACAACGATGGGCAATTGTTCCTTCCACATCCAGTTCTGTCGGTGGCCCGACTCGCACGGGACGGCGTAAGTGCCGCCAAGCCTGAGCTACTTCTCGATAGGTTAATGGAAACTGCGGTACAAAGATAAACCGACGTTCAGATATTTGCACATCTTGTAAGGAAATTGCAGGTAATCCGCTACGAGACTGGGTTTTAAATATGGCTTTATTGTGAGGTTCTTGAAGATCCATAGGCGACGACGCTTTTTCCTCTGGGTCAGGGACATGAGGAGAATTTGCTGTTGTTGACACAGCAGGCAGTTGCCAATCTTCATTTTCTAGTAACCCAAGTTGCTCAAACAAAGCGGTAAGAATTTCTTGTTCTTGGCGTGACTTTGCCCATAGAGAAATACAGAGTTCTCGCAGTGCTTCTCGTGATGACCAACCGAAGCCAGCTTCTAAGGATTGCCGCAGTGCTTCATAGTCATCCGGTGCTACGAGAAAACCACGACGACGTAGTTTTTGAAATAAGTCCTCAAGAACTTCAGTTAACTTGCGTTGCTGTGTCACGATTTGACACCCTCCATTTCACGCATTGCACGCTGGCGATCGCTTTCTTGCTTGAGTAATGCTCCTAAATAGGGAAGTGTGTCAAGTTTTTCTGGTGAGGTATCGACTGCTTCTAAATAACCTACCCAGTCTAGCAGTTCACTCAAACCCGGTTGCTTTGTCAGGTCAAGTTGGCGCAGTTTTACTAAAACTTCGATTGCCTTATTGCTTATTTCTTGCTTCGTAATTCGATGAATTGCTAAAACTTGCTTTAAACGCTGCTTTTCTGGGAATTCAATGTAGTGAAAAATGCACCGACGCAGAAAGGCAGCAGGCAAGGCTTTTTCTTCATTATGTGTCACAAAAACGATTGGACGTAATTTCGGATTGTCGCCAACGCTATAATGCATATCTGGAGCTTCAGTGACTCGAAACTCTGACCGATCTAACTCCCATAACAAATCATTAGGAAAGTCAAGGTCTGCTTTGTCGATTTCGTCAATTAATACTACTGAGCGCCGACCATACTGAGCGCGAGCGATCGCTCGTCCCAAGGGGCCTAAACGGATATAGTTGCTAATATTTTGAGAGCGAGGCTTTTGATCTTCTTTTGTGCGTGGCCCGTCAGGCCCTAGTTGAGCATCATAGAGGCGATTGATAGCATCATAAGTGTAGAGTAAATCTTGGGCACGACTAGTGGACTTGATATAGCTTGTTTCTAAAGGTAAACCCAAGGCATAAGCTACAGCATAAGCTAAACGTGTTTTACCACAACCTGGCTCACCTTGTAAAAGTAACGGACGACCAAGAGCGATCGCTAAATTAACTGCTTCAACCAGTTTGTCGTCTGGTAAGTAAGGTTCTTTAGGTATCTCCTGTTTCTCCTGTTCTGGTGGGTCGCGATCGGGTACAGGATCGACTTGAGGGTTCTCTATTTTACGAGTGGGAGGTAAATTGTCATAATCTTCTTTTGAGTAGACGATAGATGTATCAACTTTGCGCTTAGACATAAGCTTAATTCATGTTCTCAATTTGTTGGAGAAATTCTTCTTGTGAAGGTCTTTGTTGCAAAATTTTAATAGTTAATTTTAATAGATCGTAAGTACACCTGATATCTAGTAATTCGTTAGTAAGACATACACAAAACATCTTTTCCTTCCATTGATTTCTCACCTGTTCTCCCCATGACATATCCTCAGTTACAGAGAGAAACCATTTATGAATATCTACTTTTTTAAATTGTGGAGGATCTAATGGAATCACATCCGTTGGAAAATATTTGCATTCACGACTAACTATAACTAAAATAAAACGATGTGTAACTTTGTCTTGGAATTCAGCAGAGATTTTCTGCCAGAAATCCTCACTCATCTCACTCAAATGCGCGTCTGATACTTCAAGTCGGATGGGACAGATGACATCGCTCTTTTCCAATTTAGTTTTATGTCGTTTAATTGCTTTTACTGTGTAGTCTACAGAACTACGGTAATCTAATGTCAACGCATCTATATTTTCAATGTATTCCTTAGCAAGGATGTGTTTTAGACGTTCGCAGAAGTACTGTAAAAAAGGATCTGGGTTATAGGACAAAGCCAGTCCTACAAGTCCACTCTTTCCCTCTAATTTAGACCAACATTGATCGATTAATCCGTCCAGGTCAAAGTTGCATGGATTCATAAGTTTATGGGACGTTTTTGTTGCAGTCTCTATCTGATTTATTTTTGTGTAAAAATCTTTTAATTTTGAATTATCAGGGGCTTTTTCATATGCAGCTTTTAATAGTTTTCCTAACTTTCCGTTAGATTCAGCCCATCCGATCAGGTTGAATACAACTTCGGAGTGGCTATTACCTGTGGCAAGCTCATCAAGGTTCTCATTCAATTTAAAACGAATCATCTGCTTCAGTGTTGTTGAATTAGGAAATGCACTCAGAAGTGCTTCCTGAAATTCTTCACACTGATCGCCATTTAGCTGTTTTAAACTATCCACCATTTAGCTGCATGTTGGCTAATTCATGTTAATTAATATATGCTTTAATATTTATCACAAAATCTCTGCCAGCATAAGTAAGAATCCATATTCTCCAAGCTAAAGCCGAGAAGTGACTAGTTTTTATAAAAGTCTAAAATATTTATTGAATCGGAGATTTACCACAATATTGAGGCAGATTTAAGTATTAATATTAATTATATTTTACTAAAAACACACTTATCATGAATATTGTATTAAGTCAAGCTATGCCTAAAAGGTTGTTTGAAAAGTGGTATGTTGTAATTTTAATCGAATTATTACCCCCCTTATAAAGCAGCAGGGCTGTTTCATTCTGGGAAGAAAAATGGTTTAATCGAACACCAAGGTCAAGTTGTCGGGTTGCAAACGATGGACAACAAGGCGGAGAGCTGGCGAAGACAATGTTGGCGAATTCGGGAAACGCTTGTCCAGAGCGGAGGGCTTGAGGAATAAAACGATTGAGTTACATGATCTCAAGCCATGTATTACAAAATAAAAAATGCCCATGATAATTGAACCATTAACAAATTCAGAAAACGCTTATGCGCTGGCAGTTAATTCAGCAATGAAAAGATTGAGAGCTTTAAGTGCCATCTTGTAGCCAGTAGCTTGCTTACCTAACTTTAGTTGGGACAAAATGCAATCGCGTAAAGCTTCAAGTGTTTCTAGCCGAGGCAATAGGGCGGCTGACTTTTGAGAATGCCCCTCCTCCGGTGTATTACAGGGGTGAAGGAGTTCGGCTCCTCGTGTATTACATGAAGAAATCGGTTCTTCATCTAGTGTAATACTTGGTAGAGTATTTTTTCGCACAATTTGTTCTAAATAGTCAGCCCTAGTTAAACTACACAACTACAGCAGAAGTTAACTGATGCTCTCAAAGCAATTACACCTGAGATGATTACCTCTCTCACTTCTTACGACTTTATTCTTGAAGCTTTATTTAGCGCAACTTCATAAAGAATTGATATCACTGGAGGGGATTTTATTGTTTAAGTGGTCGCTAGCGATCGCCTGAATCTGTAACTAGCAACTTGGGTTATTAGTCCAAAAGTGCATTTTGTTTTCAAACATTATTTTTGTAACTTAATAGACAGTCACCGTTACAATAAAATTGGCTAACGTTTTAAACATATAATATTCTATAAAAAGTCAGTGAGTAACTCTAGCCCGCAGCCACAACTACCTAAAGTAACGTTTGAGTCCGATGCTGTGCAAAATTATCTAAATATTTTGCAGGGAGTTATTGCGCGAATGGCCTCTAACAGTGCCAACTGCAAAACTTGGTGTATTACCCTCAGTTCAGCGATTTTAGTAGTAATTGCTGATAAAAATAAGCCCAACTATGCTTGGATAGCACTGATACCTATAATTCTTTTCTTTTTGTTGGATGCTTACTATTTGGCTCAAGAAAGAAGCTTCCGAGCGATTTATAACAAGTTTATTCAAGATTTGCACTCTGGCAAAGCCACTACTGAAAATCTTTTTGTTCTCGTACCTCTGCGAGGCTTCAATGTTGTCCAGTCATTATTTGAAGCGAGTAGCTCATTCGCAGTCTATCCCTTTTATCTAACGCTTGTTGTGACGATGATTATTGCAAGATTTCTCATCCTCTAGGGCGTATTTTAAAAATGGGCAAAAGCGTTGAGAATAAGAGAGAAGTCGTCCACTCCTAGAGTCTGCTATGTGCCAGTTGTGCTTTTTGACTTGCAACGCTAATCATGCTCACTATCGTCTCATAGGCTAATCCACTAATCCCACGCTTTCATCTACCACTACCATTGATACTCACAGGCGATATCCAGTAAATTTTATTAACAGATAGTCTATCTATTTACAATATTCTTAATTGCTCAGGTTTTGTAATTTGTAATTCAATCGTTCCTTCTCTTTGATTGCTCTGTGCATTTTCTACTTCAATAGTTTTAAGATTTAGTCCTTGTGGTGGTGGTGCATTAGGAACTTGATTAAGTACGTTTTGAGGTAGAATAACACTATAAACTTTATTATCCTCTCCTTGTAAAGTTAAACGTATTTTTTGAGAATCTATGATACTATAACCATTTACCTCACCTCTAACTGTACCAGATGGTGCATTAGTAGGAATTGGGTTATTAGTCGGAGTCACTGACGCACGTTCGCAAAACAATTTAACAGGATTTTGTGTCCAATCACTACATTCAATAACTGTTTCCACTCTTGTGGCTATTTGTCTAAATTGTTTATAATCAAGTTTCTCGCTTTTTATATAGTTTGCTTTTTTCTGTACTTCTAACGGAGCATTTAAAAAAGCCTTTTTTATCTCTTGATACTCTCTTTTATTAATCCTATTGCTAGGAGATAAATATACTCCTGCAACAGGAATTACTCGGCTGCGATTGATTACGCGCAAATCAGGATTATTCTTGATAAGAGGATAAACTCCTGCCCCTACATCAGCTTTACCTAATTTTACCTTTTCGATAATTTGATCGAGTGAATTGTCTTTACTTATTCTAATAGTCTTGCCGTATAAATCATATATTGGTACATAAAAAGCTGGAACATTGTCAAATGCTCCTAAAGCAATAGTTTTGTCAGGTGTTATATTATTTAAACCTTGAATAGAACTATTATTACTAACAAAAATAGTTGCTTCAAAATAAAGATCGTTATTAGGATACATGCGAGCAATAAATTCGTAATCGTTAGCTTCTGCTACAACTGAAACCGCAGGAGAAACTGTGAAGACAATATCCCATTTTTTACTAATAATATTATTTCTTAATTCTTGTAAAGAATATTTCTGTGCATCAATTTGCACTTGTATTACTGGATCTAAAGAAAGACGCAGTTTTTTTTCCAAGTAAGTTTTTAAGTCTTCGTAGTTTGCTGCTGAACTGTCACCTGTAAGCAAAACACCTATAGTTAAAGTACCATTTCCCAATGGTGGTCTTGGTGATGGAATACAAGCTGTTATTATTGTTGTGGTTACAGTTACTATTAAGGAGGCTATCAAAGAGTTTTTAAAATAACCAGATTTGAGAATATTATACACTTGAGTTATTTTCAGTTTTTTCTGTATTTTTTTACATTGAGAACAACTTATCAAGCCTTTTTAAGCTAACTTATCTTATAATTATTCCTCTATAAATTTAAGTTTACCTCGTTCTTTAAGCTGCCACTCTTTTCGACTAGTATCTCTAGGAGAGACTGTAGCAGGCTCGATCATATAGAACTTTTTTGTAATACCTTCTCTATATCCACTGCATTCAAACAGTGAGTTTTTACCACAAATTACCTTATACTTGGCGTAATTTATCGTGTTAATTTTGGGAAATAATAAGTATGTATCCCCTTTCTCAGTAGTTACAGTAATAACGCAGTAATCACTTTTATTTGTATCTGAACTTAAACTTTTAAAAATGATTGGTTGACTGTTATCATCGCGTCTTTCTTCGAAAGACTCTACTGGTTCTGAAACCTCAGTCATGACTTTTGTAACGTGTTGCCATAATAAGTTTGGATCGCTATTATATCTTGCAACTAAGTCAGCAATATTTTGAGGCAAAGCAACAGTAGCTGGAGCTTGGTGTTGATCTTCATGCTCTTTTGATGAATATAAACTAGGCGTAGTTTTCTCATAGTTTCTAGATGAAAGTTCCGGCCACTCAGGCTCAATATTATCTTTTAAACGGTTAATTTGACTATTTAAATTAGAGATTTGATTTTCTTGCCTTTCAATCCGTTCCTTATCTCTTCTGCGTTCTTGAATTAAATTATTATGTTCATTTTCTAAATTTCTTAAATGGATTTTAACTGTCTTGATTTCATCGTTTAACTCTTTATTGACTTTTTTTAAGTTTTCATTCTCTGTTTGTAAACCTAGTCTACGGATAATTTCTTCTATTTGTGTGTTATTTGTTTCCTCAATTAAAGACCGTAATGCATCAGAAATAATAGTTGCAACCCTAGATGTTATTTCGTTTTCGTTTGTACGATCTGTATGCGAAGAATTTTCTTGTCTTACTGAATCCTTTATTTCCTTTAAGTCAGCATCCAACGAATCAAATCTTTGACTAAAGAAAGTAATATTTCTATCCACTTTAAATCCTGCTAAATCGGTTTCATGTGATTTCTTTTTTGAAGCATTCATCTCATCTCTTAGCCTTTTAAGCTGACGTCCTATATCTTTAATTTTATCTCTACGTTGCACTACAAATACTATAGCTACAACTATCATAGATATTAAAGTTATATATGCTATTATAGGCCATAAGTCAGCTTGCGTTATAGGTTTTGACGCTTTTTGCGGACTTATAACTGCAACATTTTTTGAAAATTCATCTATTGCTTTTATTAATTGTAAACTGTTTTTTATAGCTTCTAGACGTTCTTCGAGCTTTTGCGGCAAATTGGCGTTTGGAGGTGAATTTTTGAATTGAGTTATATTTGTTTGAATAAAATTTAAATGATTTTCATTTTTAGTATAATAATCATTTATAATACTTTTAATTGTAGTTGCAGATTGTGATTTTAATTCTTCTGCTTTTAATACATTGTTTACGTATTCATCATACTCAGTTTGCCACTGAGCAAAGTTTGGTATACCATTATTATTATATGGACATTTGTTGTCATTTATATTATTATTTTCAATAAATAATTTATATTCATTAAGACAGTCAATCAATCTTTCAGGATTAGATTGTTTTGGGTTGTTGTTAAGTGTGCCAGATCCTGTAGATGATGGTGATGGAGTTGATTGATCTGTTGATTGTTGATTTCGGCTACAACCAAACATTAGAAATAATGCTAAACTTACAATCAACAACCCAACTACTATGTTCTTGTTATTAATATTTCTCAGCATATACTACCTTCTTGCTAAAACGCGTAGCAGCGACTTTAACCCTAATATAAACGGCGGTTCCATACGGATATTGTCTGCTTGACCCGTCATAGTCAATAAATCAGCTTCCACTCCTCTTTTTACATATCTCCAAAGTTGTTCGCGTCTAATAGCATTATTGTATTCTTGCAATGGTGCTATACTGCTAATCCGTAGTTCTTTCAAAGCGTTGTGGAACGCATCAAGAAACAGCTTTAGATTGTTTAGCTCTTTGACTTCAAATGTCTTGATTTCTCCTTCTAAATGAATGCGTGATGTTGTCCCAATTAATTCTCCGTTAATTTCACAATCTTCTCCAGAAATCAATTCATCATAATCAGCTCCTTGGTTTGATATCGTCAGCTTCGTCTGACGCTGATTTAATACTAAGCCACAAGCCACTTCGGCTTTTGGTTGAGAACTTAACAAGGTTTCTGCTATTGCAGCATCCTTAAAACTCGAACCGATACTTAACATCTTACTAAATAAATGGAAAGCGTCACAGTTTTCATCAAACCGCCCTGATACAGCTAACCAATTTAAGATCCGCGAGCCATTACCACCAATGTAGACAGGAGTTATTTGAGTTCGATTGTACTTACCTTCTAAATGCAGCGCTTTGAGGATAATTCCTACATAATAGTAAAGTCCTGCAATTCCAATTGCTGAACATTGTACAATGTCCCGCAAATCCGCGTTTTCATCTGATATTTCTCTATATTCTCGTAACCATTTCTGACCTTTTCCTAGTAATATGGCATTAAGCTTGGCATAAAATGGTTCTTCTCTTGGATCATTAGCTAAATCGGAAATATTAACATTAACATTAAATTGCTCCTTTATAAACCCTGGTTTTCGCTTCAAAAATTGAGAGAATAAAAGGTTTCCTGCTAATAAAATAGAGCATTGATGAATGAGTTTATTTCCTAGCCAGATAGATATATCTGAAGTTCCTCCTCCCATATCAATACAGGTGGTATAAACTAAATCTCTATCTTCTGCTTCGGCAAAATAATGTGCGATCGCCAAACTTTCTGGTCGGCAATTTTCACCCTTTTCTTTAGGTAACCATTGATGCGCGATTCCTGTCTTAGCTCCTAAATCCTCAACAATATCTTTCCAGGCACTAATGTAGCGACCTTTATCATTTCGAGAAAAAGCTGATGGATAAGAAATAGTCCACTCTATTTTTTTGACATGTTTTTTAGCAGCTTCTGCTGTAATTAGTAATGCTAAATGTTTCAAAAACAATTTATTGTAATTTGTGTTACTAATTGTTGACCACTTCAGGTTTGTTTTATAAATGCTGTCATCTTGAGGATCAAAACTATCAGGATCTCCAGTAAAGTATACACGTCCATCAAAAATTGCTTTTGCCTGTCCTTGATTACCCTTAGTAGTTAAAACAGTAGATAGAGGCAAATTCTGGGGCTTCGATGGCATAAAATATTCGTAAAGTGCTGCACTTCGAACTGTCTCATTCTTAGGTTTTGTCACCTGCAAGAGCATATCCAAAGAGAAAGTTAGCAGTCTAGGTTGTTGCTCTAACTTATAATAAACATTTGTAAAAGAAGTACCAAAATCTACACCAACTATCCATGTGAGATTTGGGTCTTCATTGCCAACTTTAATAGGAGTTTTGAGCAAAATCAATCCTAAGTCTTCAGAGGTAGTTGGGCTTTTACAAGTTATAAAAGTAGGGAATTCTTCTAAATAAGTAGTTTGAAATTCTTTCAACTCAGGAGAGTGGATCGTTGCACTAGTACTTGGAAAATTAATCTGAAAAGTTTTCTCAATTTTGTCTTCTCTAGCATCGTAATAGAAAACATAATATTCCTGCCATCCTGGAGCTAGAAAATTTGGCCACACGTCTATAAATGGAATTTCTGTAATGGCATTTTCTTCTAGAATTGGATAATTTTTTGTTACTAAATATTCACCACCAGATAAAGGCAGCTTTAATTTTACACTAACTCCTGGTTGGTTATTGTTGAGGTTAGTTGCTTGAAATTCAACGATATCTGTTAGTAGTTGTTCAGGTGTAAAGTATTCTAATAACTTAGAGTTGATTGGTAACAATGGTGTTAAATGACATTCATTATGTTGAACATTATAAGTTAAGTAATCACTGCCCTTTGGCAAAGCAGCACCAGGAAGGTTATTTGCGCCCTTGATAAAGTAAAATTTTTCTAAAAAAAGTTCATCTGTTGTTAAAAATTCAACATCTCTATGTTTCTTCTTGAAATCTTCCAGATTAAAAGAAACTAGATTAAAAGTTTTATATATGCAAATATCTTTAGCTTTTTTCTTCCATTGCTTAGTAATCTCTTCAGCAGAAGATGGAATGATAATTATTTCTCGTTGACTTAGGGATGTCTTCAAGAAAACGCTTGATTCCATAGGCTTAACTGCAATCGGAAGATTGAGAGCTGCCAATGCACCGCCTTCAATGGCAACATTAAAGTAATTGTTCTTAGAACTAGTTTGCAACTTTTGGCTATTAAAATCTATACTCTGACCTTCTGATCTCAGACTGTCTGATAATTCTGTCTGGAATTCTCTAATAATTTCTTTAATTCTTACTGCATACCTTTCCCGTGTAGTTAATTCTTCTAGAAGATTTTGTAGCCATAACCACAATTGAATTTTTTCATCGTTATGCAGATGGTCTTCTGGAGAAATTGGAGACTGCAAAATTCTTTTTTCTTCTGACCACCAAGGTAAATCATTCCAATTACCATCTTCAGATGGACAAACTATGGTACTGGGCGATGTCATTCCTACTGTTTGATATTGCCCCTGAATGTGTAATGAAAATATATAGATATGTTCCCAAGGATTTTTTTTACCACCATCTATTTGGTAGAGACACCTTTCTTGAGAAGGAATTAGCTTCAATAGTGAACTTACAAAAAAGTCTGACTTGAGTTTACCTAAATCGACTAATTTAGCTACGAGCTTTAGTCCCTGCACTTCTGCTAAAGCAATTGCCGATATCATCCCCTTCCATTGAGCTTTTATTTGTGAGTGTAAGGGATGGTTCTGGTTACGTAAAACTATCTCAAAAAATAAGGGGCGTGCCCACATATCGGGAATAGAACTAACACTTACTGTATTCCCTGTATTTACTGCTAAACTCGCTGCTACCTGCTCAAAAGTTATATCAGCAGGACGATGCCATTCTCCAGGATTATTTGGATTAAGCCTAGATTCATCATTTAGAGGTGGTAAAAAGAATGAATATGGACGATTATTATTCATGTATTAACTATATCTATTAATGTTAACAATACTGTGATATAAGGCTGTCGCTAAACCTACTACTCCTGTAAGTGACTGATTTCTACTAACGGCTAAATCGTGTAAAATTGTATTAATCGGAACCCCTTCTAAAATATCCTCCTTATCTTTTACCAACCTATAAAATTGATTTCTATCTTGTTCTTTTTTTAATTCTCCATTTGTTTCTATAAAAGCATCAACATTTAATAAATTAATTCCACTACTGGAACGATGCCAAGAGCCTATCCATAACAAATAATCTTTGCACCATTCACTAATAGCCCTAATTATATCTCGCTGTTCTTGATTGTTAAATTCTTGATAATTTCTAAAAAACCTTAAAGCCCAAGGTAATGGCTTTAGGCTTCTTTTCTGTTGAGCATATTCGAGGTCTGGTACTATTGTTGAGAGCCAAGCAAAAGCAAATTGAGTAGCACCAACCAGATTAGCTCTCACTGTCTCTTTTTCTGGAAAATCATGCCAATTAATAGAGTTAGAATCATGATGGCTCAGAAGTACAACTGTACCTTGATTAATAGATTTATTTGTAAATAAGAAGTCTCGTAATGATAATGCACCATATAATTCCAGAAAATGTGGCGGATTACGTTGATTTTGTCCTCCTGTACTAAAATTATTAACGCCTACCGGTTTTTGAGTACCTAGAAGATAAACTGTATCAAACTTTAATTTTTGTGTACCATAATAGTTAAGTGCAGCTTCAGTTTTAAGTAAAAATTCTTCGGGACGGGTATAAATCTCTTGTTCACCTGCACTTACCGAAGAGGTAAAGTGAAAGTAGGGTAGCATTAGCAGACCACCTAACTTGACACGACTAAGTAAATTGTTGTTAATTTTTTCCAGTTCTTCAGCTATTAAGCGCCCTAAAGTTGGAAATCCAGATGCACCTGTACCACCAAAAATTGAACCACACAAGAAAATTTTTGGTGTCTCACCTTTTAGATAGTCGTTATAAACCTGCTCGATCAAGGCTTGCCAACTGCCTTGATTTATTTGCTCTTGATTTAACATGGTCATAACAGCGGAACCTACCGCAGGTCTACCTCTAAAGCCTTCTTGTAGATCTAAATCTCGCTCTTGCTGAGTATAAAGAACTTCAAATAAATTTTTAATTGGATCGTCATTAGAATAGTTATCGTATTTAAATGCATCTCTTAGTCTAAAGTTGACATTATTAACTGGAGACCATAGCCCTTCCTGAAATTTCTCAATTCTTGTTGCCATCCAAGGAATGTTCTTGCCAGAGTTTACATATCCATAGCATTCTTGATAATTTTTGATAATTTTAGTCGTTTCAGATAAATTACCGTTTCCTTTATCTGGATCTACAAATAAAATATTTAAATTTTCAATAACATCTTGTTTTTTAAAAAGCCCAGAAGCGGCTGTATGCACAACAGCTTGAGCAAATTTTGCGCCAGTACCACCAATAGCAATAATGTAAGCTGACATTTGTTAGTTTTTTATCCTCCAAAAATCACGTATTGTCTGCGACCAAGGAATTATAGGAGATACTATTAAGGGCGTACTCATGGCAGTTGCTTGCCAATATATCCAAGCAACATCAAATATAAAAAAGCTACACAAAAAAGGTAAAGCCTGTGGGCTAATACTTCCATAAAAATATACGGTTCCTAAAATACTGAGTAAGGGAAATAACAGAAATGTTCCCCATTTTAACTGGGCTGGTAATGTATCATCCCTAGGAGAAAAATGTGGTTCTAACTTTAACGCCGTGTAATACCACAATAAAGATGACATAAATGAAATAATGTAAATAATTATTGCAGATGGGGTATAACTGTACTGGATAAATAGGTTGCTACAGAAAGTAGGATTTTCAAGGCATGACGGCGGATTTGGAGTTACTATCTCAGTTATTATCTGAGCTTCAAATAATTTCTCAAATATCGAACGCTGTATTAATAAGAACATTCCTCCCGTTAGGCTCACAAAAGCTATACGAAGTATTTGCTCTTGGCGGCTATTGTTTCTCATCTGAATAGATTTGATTAGTAAGGTTTTCTCTAATACTTCTAAATACGGTACTGTTAAGTGTATCTTAGTTTTCACCCTCAACGTCAACTGTTGCTAACAGTATATATTGTGTCTAAAATTGTATAAAAAGAATGTACTTATTGAACTATTTGGAGCTTTTTAAAAGCTCAAATAACGAGAAAAGCTTAATTAAGACGCTATTTTGTTGAAATTGCCATCTTCATATTTGCATATTTTTGCAGGTTTATGAAAGAATTTAAGTAAATAAAACAGGAGTCAGAATACAGAATTCAGAATTCAGAATACTCTACCCATAAAGGGATAGAGTTTTAAGGCGAGAATATTTTAATTTTTTTCGCCCACCAGGGGCGAGGTTTTAACCAATATTCGTCACCCACTCGTACAGAATTCATACCTGTTTTCTGACTCCTGAGTTCTGAATTCTTCTGATAAAAGCTTAAAAATCTGTACATTAACATTATGGTTAACCTAAAAATACAGTTGTACGCTGCCATGTAATTTTAGTACACAATTTGTTACGTTAGATTTTATACATATAAAAATGATTGAATAAGTAAGACTAAATTTAAGCGATGCCTACGCAAGAGGAAAGGGGGCAGGAATTAGGGAGAATTCCAGCATCTTTCTCCCCTTCTCCTTGCTCCCCTACCTCTCTAGTCTGAATTATCAAAAAGCGTTACAGTTTCGTCCCACACTCAGCACAAAAATTGTGGATAGGAGCATTCTTAGCATTGCAATGGCTACAATACACTGGCTCGGCTGCCGCTTTCGGTGCTTGCTTCTGTAAGCCGACCATTTGAGCGTTGCTCTTACCAGGGGCTACCATTGGATAGCAGTTTTCGTCTCTGGTGACGTGGACATTTAAGATTACTGGCCCTTTATGTGCCAGCATTTCGGCGATCGCATCTTTTAATTGACTGCGATCGCTGATTACCATGCCCTTAATGCCATAAGCTTTTGCCAATAACTCTACGTCTGGCATCCCTACTTCCATGTCGGAGCATGAGTAACGTTCACCATAGAAGGCTTGCTGCCACTGGCGCACCATCCCTTGCCAGCCGTTGTTGATAATTATTGTCTTGACATTTAATCCATACTGTGAAATTGTTCCTAGTTCCTGTAAACACATTTGGAAACTAGCATCACCGCTAATGCAGATGACTTCTTCATCAGGAAACGCCACTTTCGCGCCCATTGCCGCAGGTAAGCCAAAACCCATCGTTCCCAAACCTGCGCTAGAAATCCAGCGCCTTGGGCCATTCTTCAGGAATTGTGCTGCCCACATTTGATGTTGTCCGACATCTGTGGTGTAGAAAGCGTGGGGTGCTTGGCGATTGACTTCTACAATTACTTCTTGGGGTGAAATGCTGTCGGAATGCTGCGGCACTATGAGAGGATACTCATCGCGCCAACGGTTAACTAGATTCAGCCACTCTTGGTTTTGATTTGGTGTAGCCTTAATCCCTGTTTCTTTACAGCGACGCAACAAGTCTACTAACACATTCCGCACATCGCCAACGATGGGCACTTCGGGAATGCGGTTTTTGCCGACTTCTGCCGGGTCGATGTCGATGTGAATTACTTTGGCGCGGGAAGCGAATTCGTCTAATTTACCTGTAACGCGATCGTCAAATCTAGCGCCGACGCAAATCAGCAAGTCACAATCACTAACGGCGAAGTTAGCGTAAGCAGTGCCGTGCATTCCCAACATTCCCAAAGCTAGGGGATGATGTTCATCAAAGGCACCGATCCCCATTAAGGTTGTGGTGACAGGGATATCGAATAATTCAGCTAGTTGTTTGACTTCTTCATGGGCACCAGCTGCGATCGCACCACCACCCACATACAATAGCGGACGGCGACTTTCAGTAATCAACTGGATCGCAGCATGAATTTGCCGGGGATTTCCCTTTACAGTGGGACGATAACCGCGTAGCTTGACTGAACCTGGTTTTACAGGTACATAGTCAAATTCTTCTAAAGCTACATCTTTGGGGACATCAATCAAAACTGGCCCCGGACGCCCAGTGCTAGCGATGTGGAATGCTTCAGCGACAATTCGCGCCATCTCTTTGGGATCGCGCACCACATAGGAGTGCTTGACGATTGGTAGGGTAATCCCGTAAATATCAGTTTCCTGAAACGCATCTGTACCAATCGACGGACGTGCTACCTGTCCTGTAACCACAATCATCGGGATTGAATCCATGTAGGCGGTGGCGATGCCTGTCACCAAGTTAGTTGCTCCTGGGCCAGAAGTACCAAAGCATACTCCTACTTTGCCTGTAGCACGGGCATAACCATCAGCGGCGTGGGCTGCGCCTTGCTCGTGTCTCACGAGAATGTGCTTCATAGCACCAGTTGCTTCTACCTTATATAGGTCATCGTAAATTGGTAGAATTGCCCCACCAGGATAACCAAAAATATAATCAACGCCGTGGCGATGAAGGCTGTCAAGCAGAGCAAAACCGCCAGATGCTCGTTTGGGCACGACTGGCGGGCTAGAAGGACGAGACTGTTTGTGATTCTCGGTTTGTGGGAGACTAATTGAAGAAAGCGATTCTCCTGCGGAGACACTTAGTGAACGCACGGTCAAACCTCAGACTATAGCTAAAGTTAATGCTGAAATTCTGTAGTTAAGATTTCATTTTAATTGAAAACTTCAATTAAATTTCGGGAATTTTATATATTAAATATAAAGCTAGATTATTAGCCTACATTAATTAAATTACGTCTTGCAAGACTTTGCGGGTATTTTTCCAAGCCCAAACACCGACAACCACGACAACAATACTCATTGCTACAAGCACAATTCGCAAGCCGAGAACATCAGTTAAAGGCCCAGTAATGGCCAGAGGTAACGCCAAAGCAATGTTGACGGCATGATTTTGAAAGCCAAATACTTTTCCGTGCATGGTAGGTGGTGTTTGCTGTTGAATTAAAGTTTGCATGGGGACACCAATTAAGGCAGCACCTACACCCAAAAATGCACAGAGTCCTAGCGCCAGCAATAAGTTGTGCGTAAAAGTGAACACCCCTAAAACTAGTGCCATCATCAAAAATCCAATTAAAGGCAGGGGCTTGCGATGCAATTTCTCACCCCAGTTACCTAGAATTGCCGCACCAAATACCATACCCACCCCTGCTGCTGCCAAGAAAAAGCCAAACTGTTTTTCTTTTAGACCAAACTCTTCGGCTAATCGAATCGTCAGCACCGTTAAGGCTGCAAACACACAATATAAAGTTGTCAGTTGCAGCATGGCGTTCAAAATCAAAGGATTTTTCTTGAGATAGCGTAGGCTCTCGGTGAATTCAGCCCAAGGGTGATTTGATACCCGATGTTCCTTGGGTCGTTTGGGTTCTTTAAACTTTATTGGCTGCATAATCGCAGCTGATAATATGTATAGTCCACCAACCACAAACTCTTGACCGTATTCTTCTCCCATAAAGCTTTTTGCTAAACTTAAAATCGGCTCTCCGATCGCAAAGCCAACAATTAATGCTCCCATCATCGTGCTGCTAAATAGGGCATTAGCTGCCAACAAATTCTCTCGCTTCACCAACAAGGGAATGGCTGCTTGCTCGGCTGGTGCAAAAAACTGCGTCACTGTGGAAATGGCAAAAGTCAGGATTAACAAAATCAGGAACTGTCGTGGCAATAAGGGCAAACACAGCGTCAATATTCCCCGCACAATATCTGAGCCAACCATAATCAGCTTTTTTGGCAAACGATCAACAAAGATACCACCGGCAGAGCCGAACAAAATTGCTGGGATTGTAAACGACAGCATCAAGGTTGAGTACATCGAGTTTCGTGCCAACCCTGGAAGCGGTGGGTAGTTCTCCAGCAGAGCAATCAGCAAAACGAAGAAGACCTTATCTGCTAACTGGGACAGCAGTTGCCCAATCCACAGGAGCATAAAACCACGGTTTTTTAGCAGTGCGCCAAAGCCGTTATTAACAGCGGCAGGTTCAGTTGGAAACATTAGATACTTTTTTTGGGTAGATGGGGCATAGGGCATTGGGCATTGGGCATTGGGCATTGGGAATAGGGGATGGTTTTTCTTGACTATCTCCTGTCACCTGTAACTTTTTCCCTTCATCACTCCTAACTCCTGTTTACTTACTCCATTGTCCGGATTAATTTGCTTCATAGCGTTTTAACAGCATAAGCAAAAATTCAGTTGCTGTCAGACGACCTTTGGGTGGAATAATCTCAATGGACGAATCTACCCAACAGCCTTGTACAGTTTGGGGAGATTTCCAAATGGCCAAATGATCGACTGCTGGCTCGGCATAAAAGTTATTTTGCCCACTACCTAGCAAAGATGAACTCCAATGGGTGAAATAATCATGACTCATCCGATGAATCGGGAAATTTCCCTGTAGTGGTACTCCCCATCCATCTATAGCAATAAACGCTTTGACACGACCACCCAAGAGTTGCCACAAATGTGCTGCCCCTATTGCCCCAACTACGCCAGCACTAAAGCTAATGAATATAATTGGTGATTCTAGAGAGTCGGTTAAGCGATACCTGCGGTGAGCTACGCTAACGCGCAAAAACTGCAAAATGTGCAATGCTGATAAAACTAAAACATCTTCACCCGGATAAACAAGTATATTCGCGGTATTAGGAGCGATCGCACTATTAGAAACTAAATCTAACAATCCGACTCTAAAGCTTTCAGTTAACTCTGGCTCATGGATTCCAGGGCAAATAATTATACTCATCTTTAACATTACCTTTGATTTTTTGACTCTTCCGATGTACAGAGCTTTTTCAAAAATCAAGTGTTTTTTCTATATTACCTTGTTTTTACTGAGTAAATTATAGCTTTTTCATATATTATTTTTCCGAAATAATACTATTTTAAAAACTTATTAATTTTGATTTTAAATAATACTAGATTAATCTCATAAATTAAATGCTTATTTATTCTCTAATTAGTTTTATAATTTTATTAATAATTATTTGTAGTGCTTTATATAATAGTTTAATTAAAAAAATAATCAAGTTAATAAGAGGATGTTTGAAAAATCCCTAATGATGTATCAAATAGTTTTAGATCCCCCTAAATCCCCCGATAAATTGGGGGACTTTGATTCTATTTCCTCCCCTTTTTAAGGGGGGCTAGGGGGGATCAGCAAGTACCTAAAATCACAACTAACCACTTTTCAAACAACCTCTAAGGGAGCATCACAATTTGGCAAGAAGACGAAAGAAAGGAAAAATAATTCGCGATGATGCCTAGCGAATTATGGGGGGCTATACGAATGCTGTCCATAGCTATAGGTGAGAAAATTATGGCAGTCAGAAAGTATGTTTAAAAGAAGGATAAATGGGACTCATGTTAAAGGGGAAAGTGGGGTCCCAAGAAGGGGATAAGGGGCAGGGGGAAAGGGATGATGATTGTCGCGCCACTTGCGGGCGAGGTTTTTACCTGACTC
>CAXUOL010000035.1:0-20925 GCA_964252435.1 uncultured Nostoc sp. | reverse complement strand
GGAGTAAACTTGGGTTTGGATTTGTGGCATAAACTGTGGCAACCCTTGTTTAACCCCGCAATTGGCATCCTCATGGGTGGTGCTATTCTCAGCGGTATTATCAGTTGGGTTTCCAAAAAGTTTCTTTCTAGTCAATAGTGAAAGAATTGGGCATGGGGCATTGGGCATGGGCATGGGGCATTGGGCAGAGGGGAAAAACTTACTACAACTTCCCCCTGCTCCCCACTCCCCAGTACAGACGCGATTAATCGCGTCCCTCGCACTCCCTTATTAATTAAGAATTTGTGTTAATGCCGATTGCAAATTAGGATATTTGTACTCAAAGCCTGTTTGCACGGTGCGTTTTGGGATAACTTGCTGACCTTCTAAAACTACTATCGCCCCGTCTCCTAAAAGGGCTTCGATCGCAAAAGCAGGAACAGGCAACCAAGAAGGACGATTCATCACTTGTCCCAAAGTTTGGCTTAAATCTGCCATTCGGACTGGGTTAGGGGCAGTGGCATTATATACACCTTCTATTTCCGGTTTAGTTAAAGCTTGCAAAATCAGGTTAACTAAATCGTCTACGTGAATCCATGAGAACCACTGCCGACCACTGCCAATAGGCCCGCCAGCAAAGAGTTTGAAAGGCGGAATCATTTTACCTAAAGCACCACCATTGCCCAGGACAATCCCAAAACGCAGAATTACCAGTCGCACACCAGCATCTTTTACTTTTGTCGCTTCAACTTCCCAGGCTTGGCAGACTTGGGCAAGAAAATCGTTACCAGATAGACTGGTTTCATCAAAGGTAGCAGTTTCACTGGTGCCGTAGTAGCCAATAGCTGAAGCGTTAATTAACACAGATGGGAGGCAGCGGGTTGCGGGGGTTCCCCCCGTTGTAGCGACTGCCGTTTTGGGGTTAGCGTTGGCTATTGCTTCAACTATTTTTTGTGTACCTAACTTCCGGCTATTGAGGATTTCTTGTTTCCGTTCTGGTGTCCAGCGTCCTTCACCAATAGGTTCTCCGGCCAAATGAACTACGCCATCACAACTAGCGATGACACTTTGCCAAGAACCAGATGCATTTGGTGTATAGGCAACAATTTCTACATTAGGGAAAGCCTCAGATGGAAAAACCTTTTGAGCAAAGGTGGTATTCCGAGTTAATACTACTATTTGATGACCTTCCCCGTGTAATCGTTGTACCAAACGACTACCGACAAATCCTGTTGCTCCAGTAATTGCGACTTTCATTTTCTACCTCAGCCAAAGCTTTATTGTAAAGTTTTTGATCAAACTTTCAGCTTACGGCACTTTCCTTGTTGATAGAAGAGGTTTGACTGTATATCTGGATATCTGGTAGTACCTGCTCTCAAAAACTTTGATTTTTTAATGACTTTATATTTAGATACTTCGGTATTATAGGATGGACAGAGTGTTGCAAGACTTGGGGCTATTATGGCTCGCTATACCTGTTCATTTATTGTTTCTGTTCCTAGTGACCATCTGTTGCCGTTACTTGTAGAACTTCTACAAGACTGTCAATTGGATATTCAATATCACACAGCCGAATATATTATCGGTCGTGAGGTTCCTGGAAATGTTCCTTTTCCTAAATTAATAACAGTAGAAGTACTGATTGATAAATCAAAATCTACTGAAACAGAAACCCGGATGAGTATTGTGATTAAAAATGAAGAACTACCAATTCACCTAGATAATTACTGCCGACAGATGTTTGAGTTAATCAAGCAAGCTATTGAAAGTAGCCGCCATTGGCATTTGATTGAAAGTATTGCAGGATAGCTTTGGCATTGAATTCATACTCCCACGGCTTGAAGCCGTGGAAGTGTCAGACTGTGATTGGTAGTTATAATTCACTCTCTTATTCCTCTAAATCCTCGGCCATACCGGGGTTTATTAGTGTAATATCATACTCACTCGAATCCGTTTGTCCTAAACGCTGAGTATTTTTTAAAAGGTAATAAATGGCACGTACTTGAGGCCCAAAAACGATCTCGTCTTCATTTCTGAGATCGTGGGCTGGTATCTTGCGTCCATTAATCATCAAACCATTGGAACTAGGCTTACCTTTGGCATCGCCATCTACAATCCGGTAATAGTAGCTATGACTATTATGCTCTCGTGGCAATCTCACTAATGTGGCATGGCGGCGGGAGACAAACTGCGACATTAAACGGATATTACATTCGCGGTCTCTACCAATAGAGTAGACGGGGTGCTCCAGAGAAAATTCTTTGCGACCTTGATCGTCTTCAATAATCAGTAGATGGTTTTCATTGGTTTCTGCTGCCATTGACAAATCGGTGGAACTGTAATTGATTAAGATTTGTTTTGTATCGTATCTTGCCATTTTCGCGCACCATCAGTCTGTGGTGCTAATCTAAATAAGATTTAAAATTGCATAATACCTTGAAAGAGTAGAACATGGTCGTTCTACTCCAGTAGCTATGATAGCTTTGGTAAGTGTCTCAAAAAGCTTTGTGAACTGATAAAACTTGAATACCGACTCAGTTTAACTTTATATGGGATTGAAGAAGAATTTAGAATTATGAATTCTTCAGTAGATATTTAGACTTGCCACTACGAAACTTGACCACCAAATTAAAAATTTGGTGGGGATATTAAAGCTGGTTATAGCGTGTAAAGCAATATTCTACAGACGATGAGCGAATCGCCGTAATAATATTGAGTTGGTGACGACGCTAACAGAGCTAAAAGCCATTAATGCAGCAGCACCAGATGGGTTAAGCACAAAACCCAGACTAGGGAATAAAACACCTGCTGCTAAAGGAATGCCAAGTGTATTATATGCAAAAGCCCAGAATAAATTTTGGCGGATTTTGTTGAAGGTGGCGCGACTAAGCTGAATAGATTCGACGACATCGTTTAGGCGATCGCGCATTAGGATAATTTCAGCAGTTTCCATCGCCACATCTGTCCCGGAGTGTAAAGCAATTCCTACATCAGCTTGGGATAAAGCTGGAGCATCGTTGATTCCATCTCCGACCATTGCGATTACCGAGTGGGTAGAGACGCGATTAATCGCGTCTGTACTGGCGAGTGAGGAGTTAGGAGTTTTCTTTGCCCCCTTCTCTCCTTGTCCCCTTGTCCCTTCTAACTGGAGAGACTGGATTGCAGCTGCTTTTTTAGCTGGGGGAACACCTGCTATGACATCAGCGCTATCTAATCCTAATTGTTTGGCTATGGCGCTAGCTGCTTCTTGGCGATCGCCACTGAGCAACATTACCCGTAAGCCCATCTGACGTAACTTGTCTACGGTGGATCGAGCATCCGATCTGAGGGTATCAGAAACACCAATTAGTCCGGCTAAAGTTCCCCCAATTGCGACGCAAACGACTGTTTTACCATCTGTTGCCAAATCCTGTACTACCTGTTGTGCGGTTTCGTTAATGGCAATGCCGTGCCAACTCAACCATTCCCAGTTACCCAACAATACAACTGTGTCCTCTACCACAGCAGATACCCCTAGCCCTGGTTCTGTGTGAAAGTCTACAGCCTCTGGAATAGATAACTGTTGCCGCTGTGCTTCTTGCTGAATCGCTTTTGCTAGGGGATGGTGAGTACCGCTTTCTACGGCTGCTGCTAGTTGTATTAGGGAGTGGGATTCACTACTCCCTACTCCCCACTTCCCACTCCCCATTTCCTCAATTAACAGACAATCTGTGACGATGGGATTACCTGTGGTGAGAGTGCCAGTTTTATCAAATACTACGGTGTTTAACTGGTGTACTCTTTCTAAAACGTCGCCACCTTTGATTAATAGCCCCCGTTCTGCGCCCATAGCAGTCCCAACAAGAATGGCTGTTGGTGTGGCAAGTCCCAAAGCACAGGGACAGGCGACTACCATAACTGCGATCGCTAGTTTTAAACTAATTAATAGGGAAGAGTGGGGAGTGGGTAGAGACGCGATTAATCGCGTCTCTACGGAGTGGTGAGCGTGGCTGATCATTTCCATGCCACCAGACATGGTGATATCAGTCCAAATGTGAGTGCCGAAAAAGTACCAAAAGACAAATGTCAATAGAGATGCTGTCAGCACTCCGTATGTAAAGTAACCAGCTACTGTATCTGCTAATTTCTGTACTGGGGCTTTCCGAGTTTGGGCGGCTTCTACTAGGGCAACAATTTGAGCTAGAGTTGTATCACTTCCAATACGGGTTGTTTGAATAGCGATCGCTCCTGACTGGTTTAGTGTCCCTCCTGTCACCATATCTCCTGGTTTTTTAATTACTGGCACGGCTTCCCCAGTTAGCATTGACTCATCGACCGTTGTTTGACCAACCACTACTTCACCATCAACGGGGATTTTATCACCTGGCAGCACTTGTAAGCATTCACCGACACGCACCTGTTCAGCAGGAATCTCAACACTAGAAGAACCCATTCCGGCTTTCTCTGGGTTGGCAATCAATCGCGCTAAGAGTGGCTGGAGTGCTAGTAACTTCCTAAATGCCGCCGCCGCGCGACCTCTAGCTTGTTGCTCTAATGTCCTTCCTAAGAGAATAAAGCCCAGCATCATTACTGGTTCGTCAAAGAAGCATTCCCAACCCAATTGGGGAAAAAGCAGCGCTACTAAACTAGCAATGTAGGCTGTCAGCGTTCCTAATCCCACCAGGGTGTTCATGTTAGGCGCATTTCGCCGCCAGCCCAGCCAGCCATCTACTAAAATCGGGCGACCGGGAATTAACAGCGCTACTGTTGCCAGTCCACAGTGAAACCAGATGTTATTTAGCACAGGCAGCACTGAGCTACCAAGATTACCAAAATGTCCACTACCCGACAATATCAGCAACACCGCAGCGATCGCCAACTGCCATAGAGAAGAACGCATTTCTCGGCGTTGTCGTTCTGCTGGGTCTGGTAAGGTCGATATTTCGCCTACTACTGTGCCATTAGCTTTTCGGGGTTGAGTCGGGAATCCAACGGCTGTTAATCGCTGTGCCAGTGCATCTGCATCTATTGCACCAACTTCTGACTCTACAACTGCTACCTCTGTGGCCAGGTTCACACAGGCACTTTTGACTCCTGGATGTTGGGTCAGCTGTCGCTCTACTGCGTTCACACACCCAGCACACTTCATACCCCCAACATCTAAAATAATCTTCTCTAGGATTGGGTCAAGTTCTAGGGCTGGCTTAGTTTTTGGGACAAGTTGCATGGCTTGTGTTTAGATTCGCTACAGAAATTCAACGCCTGACTAAAAGCGTCTCTAATTCGAGCGTAGGCTAAATATGGAACTATGACTCAATGTCAACCATATTAAAATTCTTAATTTATAAAAAGAATTCAGAACTCAGGAGTCAGAATTCAGTACGACTGGGTAATGAATATTGGTTTAAATCTTGCCCCTTGTGGGCGAAAGCGAATTCAAAGATTATCGCCTTAAAACTCTATCCCTTATCTACGGGACGCTGCGGGAACATGGGGTAAAGTATTCAAAATTCTGAATTCTGAATTCTGACTCCTTTTTATCGTACTTCGTTGGGCAGGAACGACTATCGCTGTACTTAATTCAATGTTCCAAGTCCCCAGATTTATCTATAGGGTTTTGAATTTTGAATTTTAAATTTGGAATTTTAAATTCCCCTACAGGGGGTTGACAGTTCCAACGTCGATAAGTGACATAAATAATAGCTGCTACCTGTATTAGTGCGATCGCAATTAGGTTTTTTAAGAAATAGTTGATTTCTAAATGAGACATAACACTAAAATATCCTAAGCCTAACAAGAAGAACATTGCCCAGTTAAGCTGTTTAGGTTTGAAAATGAGCATATCAATAAAAATAAATGTACGAGGTAGAAGTGCTGTACAACTTCTGCTAAAGGTAAAGGGTGAAGCGGAAGGGAAAAAGGATGTTTCTTTTGTCGCTACCCTTTATCCCCGCGCTTTTGCTGCAATCCTAAACTTGGAAGCGTGTGTTAGCCTCTGCTTCCAGTAAAAAGGCTATTCTTGTACTAAAACCAGCCCTGCTTATTTTCAAAATAGGTATTTACAAATCCTTCAGGGGATTTATTTAAGTAGATCATGCCTTCAATTAAACCTACAAGTTGCATAATTAACAAGGCAACCCCATAGGTGAAAGAACCCCCAACTACAGAAATCACTAACATGATAAAGCCTTCCGAAGCGTATCCTAGAATAAACTTATGAACCCCAAATGCTCCCAGGATAATGCCACAGTAACCAGCTAGAAGTTGTTTGGTAGGGTGACTGGGGTTGAGATTTGCCATATCAGTGCTGCTCCTCGATCGGTGAGTATAAAAATAAAGTCTTTATTGTAATGGAAGCAAATACATTTACTTGCTTAATAAATAGATTTTTAATTTTTTCAGTCTGAGTAAGTCCCAAGATGAATAATTAAAATCAGCGTGCTTCTATTCCAGAGGAGACGCCAAGATGTCTTGCGGTATAGCCTGAAAATCTGGCGTTCCTTGATGGCTTTTGGTGGATTTGACGGTCGCAAACCCTGATGCAGCAGTTTTGCAGATTTTTTGCTCAGGCGTTTATCTTGAGCAGAATCAATCTTAAATAATCAGCAAAAGCTGCTACATACACCACTTTTTACAAGTCCATCAGTATTATTTCCGGATTCTTTTGCGACGCCGATAGCGTTCGCGCAGCGTCTCCAAGAGTTGCGGTAGCGAGTCTTGCCTACAGCACGCTCTTGCGTTCGAGCGTCATAGCCCGCCCTTAGACATCGCTTCCAGCAGGCGTGAAACGCCATTGCACCAATGACAAGACATTGGTAATTAGTCAAGAGTCATTTGTGGTTACAAAGGACAAATGACTAATGACAGCCAACTCCAAAAATATTTCACAAATGATTTAGGACTGCTATATGTTAATAGCATTCTTTAATTTGCTTTTGCCATTATCTTAATTGGGTTTTCAGCTAGTATTTATGCTTATAACCAATTATTACTAGTAAATTGTCTCTACTTATGCAGATAAAATCAGATATTTTTGTTTTTGGCAACAGTATTGTACTTGTTTTAATTACTACCTAGAATGAACAAGCTTAAGAGTGTACCACTATTCCAGAGGCTGTGGAGGAGCATAGGAGCGAGGAGATTGCGCGATCGCGTGTAAACTACTCCCAATACAATGCCCAATGCGGTCAGGGGGAGAACTTCTGATAAGCTAAGGTGAGCGATCGCAAACAACAAACTACTGATTAGAATCGATCCCCATACGGGTAAGTAACGAGTTAGAGAGGGTAACAAAAAACCGCGAAATAGGATTTCTTCAAAAAATGGAGCTGCGATCGCCGCTGTAAAGAAAAATATGCCTAGTGCTATACCATCTTGGCTTTCCAGCGCTAGTTGCAACAAAGGATTACTCCCACCCTGTCCTTGCCATAGCTGCTGATTAATCAAAGATACCACCACAACTACAGGTAAAGCCGTGCAATAGCCTCCCAGTCCCCACAAAAACCAGTTATCTTGAAAACGGAAGCGAAACCAGAATTCTGGTAGTGGAAAAAAGCGCTTGAGAGAGAAATACAGCACTAACAGCGCCCCTAATGCCACCAAGAAGTAACTAACCAACACAGAAAACGCCTGAAGTCGCACATCCACAATGGGACGCGGGATGGGTAGTAACGATATTACCAAGGGCACAAAAATTTGCCCCATGAAGAAAAAGCCGATGATAAAAACCTGCAAAACCGTTTCACCACCCCAAGGCGTTGACCAAGGGATATCAGCATTTTGAGCTAATAACGAGGCTTTTCCTTTCAACAAGCGTTGAGCAAATAATAAAATCAGCAGTATTAGACCAATTAAAGCTGCCAAAGTGGGAATAGTGCCAATAACCGCCAATTTCACCACTGCTTGAGCCGAAGATTCTTGTTGTGCCGCTTTTACTGCTGATAAGGCGTCTTGTCGTTGCTGGAGTTGGTATAACTTAACCAAAGCAGTAGAGCGAAACCAACCTTCTAAATTCTTTTGAATTGGTTCTTGAGCATTTGGGAGGATACGGGGAGGATTGCTCCACAGTCCAGTCAATACAGCGGCGGTTTCCCCAAACCCTGGATTAATATCTGAGCGTTGTTGTAATTCGCTCCAAGTCTTGAAAGCTGTATCCGTCTGTCCTTGCTGTGCTTCTAAAATTCCCAAGCGCAGGTCTAATTCAGCCAGTAATTTTTGTAATTGCTTAAAAGACTGTTGTAACTGTTGCTGTCCCTGTTTAGAGGTCTTAATAGTGGGAGGAGCGTCTGGTAGAGGTTTCGGAGGTGTGGGAGTTATTTCCGCTTGAGAGCGTAATTGTGCAAGTTTGTTGTTAACTTTGTCTAAATTAGCTTTAACTGATTGACGCGCCTCCTGATACTGCTTTGTAGCGCTTTCTAGGGGTTGCTCACCAAGTATTGCTTCTTGAATCGCCTGGAGTTTGTCATCACTGCTATCTTCTGATTGCCAAGCTTGAGCTTGTAAAGCAATATTTGTTTGGTATAGTTCCAAACGACTTTGAAATTGAGGTTCTTGCCAACTACCGAATAAAGCTGAAACTGCTAACAGAACTGCTATCGGCGTCATCACAAAAAATAAAACCAACCGCTTGAGTGTCATCTATCCCCCTTTAACTGACCAGTGGAGAGCGCGTCCCCCTTGGGAATTATCGCAATAAAAAGTCAGAGGTGGATAGATATCATCAATATTATAAGTTTGCGATGAATGTGCGATGCCTGTGGTAAATGCTCGCCTATGCACCCACGATGTTACATTACAGTAGTGTTCTCCCACATTGAGGAAGCTGATAATCTTTGTAGTGAGCGATGAATCACTCACTACGAACTAGGAAAACTAGGATTTTATTTTATGTTTAATTATGCCTACTTACTGAGTCTCAGAAGTCTAACTTAGAGGAATTCAGGAGCGAGAAGTTGTTCCATAGTGAAAGGACACTCAAGGGGAAAAGTTTCTATAGGCTTTTGAGTCTCATTTGCGGCGTCTCGACGGGCGCGGCGATAATATTTCTGTATCCATTCCCAGTCTTCTAGAAGGTGCTGCAAACTGGGAGTATCTTCCAAGCAATCTTGAATTTGATTTCGGCAGTTTGAGATTGTTTTAACCCAACTTTTGGTTTTTCGCTCTGGTTGATATCGGCATTTGAGTAAGTGCATTAAAAGCACCTGTAAATAACTTCCAAGTTCCTTTTGTTCACTCCGACCCAAAGCCTCTAGTTCCTCTACCAAATGTTCAACATCTAACTCAGCCCAGCGTCCTTTCTTCAGACACTCAGCTTGTTGCTGTGTCCATAGTAGAAAGTCCTGATTGTAGAGTGTCGTTTTACTCATCAACAGTTACCCGTCTGCTTTTGGCGACATTTCTTATATTTTCGCTCAATGTTGACCCACGAATAATCTCACAAAAGGAATGTAGCAATTACTCCTCTCATCAGCATCGTCATCTTGCAGGTTGCGTTGGGCACAGCAACCCCTAATATCTGGATTGAAGATAAATTCCTTTTTGAGTTGAGGTTCACCATGTACTTGATTAGGCGTGTACCCTAAATTATCGAGCCAAGTTACAAATGGTATTAGGTATGGCTGATTTGCTGTCGATTTGTGTCCTTGGTTTTTATGAACAAGTGGAGTAAGCGAAGCAGGTAAACGAACAGCCTTGTCACCGAAGTAGTAGAAGTGCTTTGACATCAAAACATTTATACCGCCTAAATCTGTTTCTTGATTACTGATGTCATGAACACTTGGTCGCAATACTGGTTGTTCTCCTTGGCTGTAATCATAGATGCAATCACCAACACGATACTCAAATATTTCGCTGTTCCACTTTGGAATTTTGTGAGGACTATGAACTCGGCAAAACTCGTCGTATTTTCGCAATGTCATTTTCTCCGTTACCTGCATTGCATATACAATGCAATCGGTAATATTCCCAATTAGTGCCTGTGTAGAACCAAGTCCTACAACCCAATCTCCAATGTTTGCGGCTCGTCGGATAACAGGCTTGCAAATTGCGAGAGTGCAAAGTTCCCAGAATGGGTTAGGAGCCGCGCCATCATCATAACGTAGGCAGTAAGAAAAGAGTCTCATCAGTACAAAATTACTAAAGTATCTAACTACTACACTATGGCGCACATTGCGGTTCGATACGCTTATTTATGTATTTTTTGTTACTGGTAATTCAAAAATAATGAAGAGTGAAGAATCAAAATTTGAATCCTCACTCTTCATACATCATTCTAAATTTCTAAGATTCTCTTCCTGATGCCCAAGTATCACGCCATTTGACAGTACCTTCTTTCGCAATCACCCAACGGCGATTTACGAGATTTTCGCGCAGAGGCGATCGCCCTTCCCGCCACATGGCATATTTATAAGCAATCAGCTGACCAGCACTTTCATCAAAGGGAATCTCAGCAAACCAAGTATTGGTGTTGATGTACTCTAGGGGATAAGCTTTGCTGATATCCCAGTTACCTAACTCTGGGCAATTTCCTGTCACTACAACAATTTCACCAGGTTGGGTTTCTACGCCATTGAGTTGGACGCGGACAATTGTTTGTGCTTTTATCCGTTCGCCAACGTGGCTGAAAACAATTGCTCCCCTTTCTTCTAGTACTAGGTCATAAATCTTACCATCTTTCACCTCATACTTATTGCGAGTCACCACGCAGGTATGTTCTCCATCGGGCAATTCTGTTTCTACTTCTGGTAAAGTAACTTCTCCTCCCCGGTTTAAAGCGACAAAACACAAGGAGTCACGATAACGGCGTACATAGCAGTAAACATCAGGTGTTAAGTATTTTTGCCAATGGCTACCCAATGATACGGCTGGATTCAGTCGTCGTAAGCCAGATAGCAGCCGGATGCAACGATAAATCTCACTCTCTGTATCCCAACTTTCCATCATTGGGCGGTTATATGGGTCGTTACCGCCATCAGTGTCGTTATGCAGATACTGTTCTGTGCCGTAGTAAATGCAGGGAATACCGCGACAGGTCATAATTAAGGCGATCGCAACCTTCAGCATCGCTGGATCGGGGTTCAGCGATTGGAAGCGGCACATGTCATGGTTATCGATGAAGGTAACTAATTCTGTTGCCCCGTTGTAGCGATAATCTTGATCGAAAATGTATTGAATTGTTTCGAATCCCATTTCTGAACCTTGTCCCAGTGCGGCGCGAATTGCCACACACAACCCAAAGTCTAGAAGTGTCATGCCTGAGTGGTTAACAAATTCCACTGAGCGCTCGTCATCAGGATTACTGTAAATCCATTCACCAAAAATAAATACATCTGGTTTGTGATTGGTCATCTCGCCAGTGAATTCTTGCCAAAACCAAATCGGCATGTGCTTGACAGTATCCACCCGCAGTGCATCTACACCCCGGTCTAGCCATTGTTTAATGGCTGACTTAATATACTCTCGATATTCAGTATTGTTTTCATTGAAGGTTGCTAGACCAGATAGTTCACAGTTTTGTACTTGCCAATCGTCTTCCCAATTTTGCACTTCACCATAGTGGTGATACCAATTATTAGCATCATCATTGAAGTCAGCAATTTTGACACCATCATCATACAATTCTCCTTTGCTACCACTAGTATCAGGTGTACTATGGTTGCAGACAATATCCAGCACTAGCTTCATATTGCGCTTGTGCATTTCTGTAATTAACCGATCAAAGGTGGTATTTTTTTCTTCTTGAGTAGCGTTTAAAGAAGGGTTCTCTCCCTCAGCAATGTATCGAGGATTAAGCCGTTTAAAGTCTTTTGTCCAATAGCCATGTATTGCTGCATTGCCAACAAATAACTCTTCAACCTGCTCGAACAGTGGAGTTAGCCAAAGAGCGGTAACTCCCATATTTTTGAGATAATCTAATTTATCGATGACACCTTGCAAGTCGCCACCCCAGTACTTACCCCAATCCTGTCTAGTTGGATCGTACAGTTCTGAGTTTGCACCTTCGCTGTTATCTGGATCGCCATCATAAAAGCGATCGACTACGAGAAAATAAATTGTTTCCTGACGAAATTCAATATCTCTGGTGTAAAGGAACTCTAGAGCAATCTCAATATCTAACTGCGGTTCTTGTATAAGAGCTTCTACATTTTCCTTTGCAGGATCTACTTTATATTGATCTGGTGAAAACTGGGATGGTGGGGTTTGTACCATAAAAAAACTCAAAATTTCATCTAATTCACACTTGCAGAACCAACAGTACAACGTTTTGAGTATTGTGTGTCACTACAAACTTCGGTATTGTGACATCCTACCTACGGTGTAGGTATCTACCGCTAGCTAGTTTATAATTCTATCGATAGATATAATTCATTTGCTAGAGGATAAAAATAAAGGGATATAGCAGTTATTAACGATAATTGCTTGGTCACAAAAATTTACAATATTTAATTAAATTGACTTGCGGTAAATATTGAGCCTAGCTCGTGTTTAAGTGTATATTCGACAACAGATTTTAGAACATCTCAACTCCTGGGAGATTAGTTGTCAATCAGGTTTTGTTACACCTGAGTAATACTGAGTCAACCACGTATAAGCCAACTTTTTCTTTAGAAGATTCGCTCCATTGGTAAACTGACCATTGTCACTTTCAATCTGTTATTACTATCAAGGAATTCATTTAGGTAGCAATTATGACCAAATATGACAAGGTTTTTAACTCACCAAAGACATCAGAGGAATCACTAAGTCCAGAGGAAGCGGTAGCGGCGATCGCAACGGTGACTGCGATCGCTGATTCATTTATTGAAGAGATAGATGCAGAAAGTTTAGCGGGTATCCTCTGGGAATTCGAGGTTTTTGAGGAATACTCAGAAGATGAAATCGTAGAAATAGTTGATAGACTCATCTCCATTGCAGAAGAAGAGGGAATTGGACCTTTGTTTAATGCCGCCAAAGTATCTCTCTCAGATGAATTAGTGCTAGATGGTTTTGCTGCTGGAGTAATAGTGCTTTTAGACGATGAACTCGCCATTCCCAAACCGAAACAAATCTACCTGAAAAAGTTACAAGCAGCTTTAGAACTTGAGGATGAAGAAGCAGAAGAAATCATCAAGGAGGTAATTGCAGCTTTTAAAGAAGCAGAAGATGAAGAATATGCAGACAACGATGATGATGAAACAGTGGTCATCGAAGATTTTAGCGAACAGACATATCAATCTCCTTTAGGTAATTTTACCGTACCGATTCCGGTTGATCCGCAGCAGGGCGGTAGAATTCAAAGCCAGGAAGGAGTAGTTGGCTTTTCTGATGACATCGGTACTTTGCTGAGAATCGATTATTATCCTTTCCCCTTAGAACAGTTAGAAGAATTGGAGTCTGTTGGACAAGAAGAATATTTAGAAACAATTTTAGTAGAGAAGTATGTACCCCAAGCGATTTTTGCCAATGTACCAGATGCTTCTGTCGAATATACCGAATATCTGAAAAATACTTTGCGAGGCGCTTACTACGTGTTAATTGATATGCCCAAGGGTTCCACAATTTCTAAGCAAGAAAATAATGGAACTGCGATCAGATTAGATGCGTACCGGGGCTTGCTCACGTTTATCAGTGGGGAATTTTTATATATAGTTAGTAGTCAACACAGCTTTATTGACGGCGAAACTCCCGATTCCCTTGAAGAAGAAGCCGAAGACATCAAGGAGAGTATTTTAGAGTTTGTTGAGACTATAGAGTTCAATTAATACAGTATTTGATTCATTCGTAGCGAATTAAATTTGGCAGGATTCTGCAATGTTAATACGTTGGCTTGTATTAGATATATGCTTAGGACTTACGCAAGTGTCACAAAAAAATCGGATTTGTAGTTTGTAGTAAGGGCTTTAGCCCTTATTTTGAGGACTAAAGTCCTCTCTGCGAGACGCTACGCGTAGCTTGCTTCCCCGAAGGGGTACACTACGAACTGAAAAGAATATACCAGTTGCGTAAGTCCTGATGCTGAAAAAGAGTGTAGAGACGTAGCACTGCTACGTCTCTACAAAGGTTCTGGATAACGCATATTTAATTTCACCAGAGTATATTCGCCTTGGCTTCGCTCATGTGAGGTACATTTGGAAAGGGCAATGTCTGACGACAAGTTCAAAGAAGACAAGAAGTCTCCGGCTTTGCACTGGGTGTCTACGCTTATAATTTTTCATGACAATAACCCTGCTGAACAATCGCTATCAAGTTATCCAGGTAATCGGCACTGGTGGGTTTGGCGAAACCTTTCTAGCAGAAGATGTCCACATGCCTTCTCGCCGTCGCTGTGTAATCAAGCAACTAAAACCGATAACCAATAATGACCCGCAAACCTACCAAATTATCCAACAACGGTTTGAACGGGAAGCCGCAACCTTGGAGTATTTGGGTGAAAGTAGTCACCAAATTCCCAAACTCTACGCCTACTTTTCTGAGAATGGACAATTTTACCTCGTCCAAGAATGGATTCACGGCCAAACCCTGACAAAAATTATCGAAGCCAAAGGATTTGAGAGTGAAACTGCTGTTCGGCAAATTCTCTTGAGTCTGCTTTCAGTTTTAGATTATGTTCACAGTAAAGGCATTATTCATCGGGATATCAAACCAGATAACATTATTCTGCGTTCTGTTGATAACGAGCCAGTTTTGATTGATTTTGGTGCAGTCAAAGAAACAATCCGTTCAGTGGTGAATTCTCCAGGATACCCCACGCGATCGCTTGTCATTGGTACGCCGGGATATATGCCTAGCGAACAAGCCGTTGGCCGCCCAGTTTACGCCACTGATATCTACAGCTTAGGTTTAACAGCAATTTATCTGCTGACTGGCAAACACCCGCAAGAACTACTAACCGATCTGAAAACTGGGGAAATACTTTGGCAGCAGCACGCCCCTCATGTCTCTTCCCAATTTGCGACAGTACTCAATCAGGCAATTAAGCCTCATGCTAGCGATCGCTACAGCACTGCTAGTAAAATGCTATATGCCCTGCAATCTGTTAGTAATATACCTCCTGAGTTAGCTGTAAATACTTCCACAGTCAGTTTTCCTGCCACTGCATCGACTCGACAAACTCAGCCATTATATTCTTTGCAAAACAATTCTGCGATTCCAGGGTCTTCCACTCCTGGAAACTGGCAAAAATCTGTTGTGATTGTTGGCAGTTTGCTGATAGGCGGCTTGATTGGTGCAGTAGCAATTCCTAGCATCATTCGTCAGCAACAACCAGAAACAACCATTGGTACAAATCCCACGCCATCGCCAGAATCTTTTCCAACTTCTGCATCTACCGAACCGCCCGTTTCCTCCCAAACTTCTCCAGTTTCAGTTATCCCTAGCTTACCACCACAACAGCGACCAACCTCTAATTCTCCAGTTGTACCCATACCACAGCTAGAAAAAGAGCCGCCTGTCACTTCAGATACTCCAGCACCGATAGCAGTATCTAGACCACAGCCGGAACCAAAGAATGAGACGAGCGCAGTTCCCAAACCAGAAGTTCGTTCCACACCACAAAACAACGATCGGTCGCCTAGTAAATTAGCTACCACCAGACAAAGCGTTCCCGCATTTCCTACAGGTACATCAAGAAGCGCCGTAGAAGCTACCCTCGGCAAACCAAATCAAGATTTAAGAGGTGCATGGGGCAATACTCGTGCTATAGTTTACAAACTTGTGCCAAACAAAATTGACCTTGGCTACTTATTTGATCGTAATTCTAAAACCCTGCGTCAAACTGAGGTATCTTTTGCCCAATCGGTAGACCCACAGGTAATGGAGACTACCTTAAATGGAATGTTAGGAGAGCAAGCCACTGAAGAAATTAAGCAGGGACTCAAACAGATACAACAGCGCCAATCTGATAATTTTAGCTTTAAAAATGGCTCAGTCAAAGGCCAAATTATCCGCCAAGAATGTGATTTTATTTATATCAGCATTTGGGATGTAGATTTACATGATTTTGTGAGTCCATCTACAGCCAAAAAGTGTTAATGTCTTAATAATATATTTTTAACATTTTCTTTACTAATTATTGCTAATAACTTGGCAGAATTAAGTGCTGAAGAACCATTGATTTTCACAGCAGACTCAAAAACTGTCACAGATTTATTTACGAGCTTTATGATAAATCCACTAAGTTATGACACCTCTGTAGCAGACGTAGTAAAAATAATTGAAACAGCATCAGATAGTACACCCATCATAGTAGATTTAGATGAAACTCTTTTCCTCCGCAATTCAACACAAGAGTATCTAAACTCACTACAACCCCGTTTCCTTGGGTTCTTACTTCTCATTTTCTTGAATCTTCTCAAACCGTGGAATTGGTTGCCAGGGGAAATCAAAGGCAAGGTGTCACAAGATTGGATGAAGGTTTTTGTCGCAACCCTGCTTTTTCCCTGGACTATAATTTTGTGGCAACGGCAAGCTAAACAGCTAGCTAAAGCCTATGGGAACACTACCCTAATCCAGGCACTTACTAAGAACCGAAATTCAGATGTAATAATTGCCACACTAGGGTTTAGTTGGATTGTGCGTCCTTTGTGCAAACACCTACCCATAAGTTTTAATAGTGTTATAGCTTGTAGATTTTGGCAGGGAGCTATAGATCGGCAGCGAGGAAAAGACTTCTTGGTGAAAGCATCATTGGGTAAGAATGAAGTTGCGCGTGCGATCGCAATCACAGACTCGAATGATGACAACCAATTACTTGCATCTGTGGCAACTTCATGCTTAGTTATTTGGCCAGAAGCGAAGTATGTTTCGGCTATGTCTGATGTTTATATTCCCTTCTTGTATTTAGAGCGAGCAAAGCGACCAGGTGGGAAATATTTTGTCAAAAAGATTTTATTAGATGATTTTGTGTTATTGATATTAGGTTTGAGTTTGGCGAATAGCCAACCAATTATTCATGCCATCAGTATGTTTTTTTTACTACTTTCGTTCTGGTGTATCTATGAACTAGGCTATGTGGAAAATGACATAATTGCTGAACGGTTTGAGAAAAAACCAACGCTTTCAGAAACATACCAAAAGTATAAGAATCGAATTAATGTATGGCAGGCTTGGCTTTGGTCTGTAATTTTCGCTTTTCCCGGAATAATTGTTCTGGAATTGACCAAAGTTTTCTCAAGTAATAGGAGTTTTTCCGGCGAAGTTAGTGCCCTAAATCTAGTAACGGTTTTAACTGAGATGGCACTGTGGATTGGTCTACTCATCGTTGTCCGAGTGACTTTTTATGCTTACAATCTTCTTGATAAGAAGACACGAATTTGGCTTTACTTTATATTGCAATCTTACAAGTGCTTTGGCTTTCTGGTAGTAACAAAAACCAATATCATCGGGTCGATGTTATTCGTAGCACAAGTGATTAGTCGCTGGATACCATATTTTATTTATCGTTTTAGTAAAAGTAAATGGTTAAAAACTTTACCTAATCAAGTGGTTCGTCTCTTTCTGTTTGGATTTATAGTTATCGCCATCATGCTAGGGACTCAAAATAGTTCTATAATAATTAGCTGGCAGACTTGGGCAATTTTCCTTTGGTATACTTATAAGGCAAGAGATGAGGTTTTGAAAATAGTCTGTGAAATACATCCAATTTCCCAAGAAAAATAGATAGTAAGCTCTAATGCATTACCTATACAAGAGGTGATTTTAAAAGTACTGAAAGGTATAATTTGACTCTTTTGATTTTGATCGGATGCAAAGACAAATCAAGGTCTCAGCCATATACTGAGATTCTATGCTGCGATCGCTATGAAAAAATACCCTTTTAAAATATCCTCTAATTCTTGAGAATCTGTATTTCCCATACCCAATGCCTTATGCTCATTTCCAAACTGAGTTTCAAATTCTTAATCTTCATAAAGTTATAAATACCATTATTAAGTTTTTAATAATACTTGTCTCAGCTTCTACATTCATGTCGTAAAGTTCGATTGGAATTGTGTAATCTGAAGACAGCAAAGCTAAATTATTCAATTGAGGTCTGATGACTCCTACAATCATGCGTCAGCTTTGGTCAGTGGTTGAAACCGCGCAAGCCAAGCTCCTCTTACAACTGGATGATGCTAGCTTGGTGCAGTGGTTAGTAAAACAAACCGAAACGCAAGTGTTGTTAGATTCTAACGAAACTGACTTTCTATGCCACTACATTCAATCTCGGCTAGCCCTTATACGCGATCTTGCCCATGAACGCCAGTGTTGATGATTGCAAAATCAAGATAAATAGATTGATCGTCAAGTGTTATTACTGTTGACTATTAGCTTTTGGGGAAAAATAACCTTCCACTAAGCAGTCAGAGCCGACTACACGCCAACGAACACGTTCTAAAGACAACGCCTCAGTCATGGTAGTAAAACCTAAATCGCCCACTGGTGTGGGAGCAATACTACCACCAATGATTTTTGGGGCAATAAATGCTAAAACTTTTTGCACTGCTCCTTGAGCGATCGCACTAGCAGCTAAGGTTCCACCACACTCCCACAGCACGCTACAAAAACCCCGCTCATATAAGTACGCCATTGCCTTATCTGGTGTAAGTGATGCTAGTTCCACCACCTCCACCCCCTGCTTGAGCAACAGTTCCTGGAAATTGGGATTAGCACCCTTCTGTGTCAACACCAAAGTTGGAGCATCCGCAGTTTGCCACAGATGGGCATTTTCTGGTAAGTTGAGATGGCGACTCATCACCACCCGCAGGGGATTATGTGCCCCCACTTGATGGCTGGTTAAGTAAGGATTATCTTGTCGAACTGTATTACCACCGACAATAATCGCATCGCAAGCCGCCCGCACTAGATGTACTTCACTGCGGGCTTCTTGACTTGTCACCCAAGCGCTATGGCCAGAGGTAGTAGCAATTTTGCCATCTAAAGTCATGGCATATTTTAAAATTCCCAAAGGTCGCTTGTAGAGAATGCGATGGACAAAAGCTTCGTTGAGTTTTTTGCAGGCTGCTTCTTCTACCCCGACTAACACTTCTATACCTGCTGCACGTAAACGAGCAATACCACCGCCAGCTACCAGTGGATTCGGGTCTACCATACCCACCACCACCTTTGCCACTCCCGCATTGATTAAACCTTCAGAACAAGGCGGAGTGCGCCCGTAGTGGTTGCAAGGTTCGAGGCTGACATAAACTGTAGCATCACGAGCGCTCTCTCCTGCTGCTCTCAAAGCAAAAACTTCAGCATGAGGTTCACCAGCACGGGGATGAAAACCTTCCCCCACAATTTCCCCATCTTTGACAACCACCGCACCCACTAACGGATTTGGCGAAGTCCGCCCTAAAGCACGGTGAGCCAGTTCCAAACACCGCAGCATCATGCGGGAATCAAAGTCACTCCCTATCCTTTTCTCAGTCGAATCCACTGGAAGCGTATTTTCCAGAGTGTAGTTAGGTAGAGATGCATCTGCTTGAGCGATCGCAGGGGAATTATCCATAATTTTGGGTAACATTCTCAATATTTTCCACGCTAGCTGCTCTTTTGGGCGATTTTTTACAGTAATATTTAGGTTTTACTTTTGGTGATCTTAACTTACAGCAATTTTGGTATTGCTGATTGAAAGTATGAATGAGCCTCACGCATAGACGCAAAGCGGCTTCCCGTAGGGTAGATACAAAGAATTATTTGTCATTCTTATCCCCCCTCATTCCCCGTCCCCAGTCCTCCAGAAATCCAGCAAACGCGGCGGTAGCTTATCTACAATCGAATTATCCCTACACTCAAGCCGCAATTCCCCTGAATATGGAATTAAATTTGCGCTTTCCAGAAATTAATCAAGTTATTGTCAGACTTGACGACCTAGAAACCGACAGACTAAATTTTACATCCCCCTTAGCAGCAGAAGATTTGGAAGATATTCGCTGGTATTTTGAAGTCTATGCCACAAATTACACTGCTGATGTGGATGATGAACGGGCAAAGCGGATTGAAGACAACTTTCAACGCTGGGGCGAAAGCTTATTTGAGTCTGTTTTTCAGCAACGCCCCGCCCAGAGGATATTTAATGAATTTCAAGATGCAGATGAACCAGGACGCTTATTAACCATCAGCGCCAGTCATCCGGCAATTTTATCTTTACCTTGGGAATTGTTACGCGACCCAGCATCAGATATCTATTTATTTAACGAAAATCCCCGGATTTCTGTGCGTCGTCGCTTGGCGGGGGCGGGGGGTGGACGCAGACCGTTTAAAGTTCAGCAAAAAGACCGTTTGCGGTTGCTGTTTGTGGTGAGTCGTCCCAGTGATGCGGGGTTTATTGACCCCCGTGGGGAAGCTAAGGCGGTGTTGGATGCGATCGCCCAAGAAGCAGCAGGAAGAATTGAGGTAGAATTTTTGCGTCCAGCAACTTTGGATAATTTAGTCGCCCGTTTAGAAGACTCACGCCTACCACCGATTGATATTGTTCACTTTGATGGGCATGGTGTCTATGACCCCGATGGGCGATTCCACGAACGGGCGAAATCTAGCGACCCAGTGGGAGCGACCAAAGGGGAAAATGGCAATGGCAGCAATATGGGTTATCTATTGTTTGAGAATCCAGAAGGCAAGATGGCCTTGATGACTGCCGAAACCTTGGGGGAAATGCTGCACCGTCAAAAAGTCGGGTTAATTGTTCTGTCTGCTTGTCAGTCAGCGATGGTGGCGGGTGAGGATGCAATGGGTTGTGTCGCCGCTAGGTTAACCCATGCAGGAATTCCGGCAGTATTGGCAATGACCTATTCGGTATTAGTAGTCACCGCCCATCAATTGTTTGCCAAATTTTATCAGCGTTTAGTGCGGGCTGAAGGTATCGGCGCAGCCTTAGATAATGGGCGACGGGACTTGTATCTCAACAAAGAACGGGGCGAAAGGCGACGGGGAGACAAGCAAATTACTTTCAAATTACAAGACTGGTTTATCCCAGCTTTGTATCAAGCCGCCGGAGACACCGCCCTATTA
>CAXUOL010000034.1:0-21179 GCA_964252435.1 uncultured Nostoc sp. | reverse complement strand
GAGTTTGGAGTTTGGAGTTTGGAGTTTGGAGTTTGGAGTTTGGAGTTTGGAGTTAAAAGTTAGAAGTTAGAAGTTAGGATTTTGGAGTTTAGAGTTTACAGTTATTAATTCATAACTCCTCATTTTTCACTCTTCACTCCTCACTCCTAACTCCTCACTCTTCACTCCTAACTCCTCACTCCTAACTGCTCACTCCTCACTCTCCTTAATACGGTGGATAAGCAAAATCATCTTCATCAGCATAAACGTAAGAGTTGGAAACTCCTGCCATTGCCAATTTAGGGGTTTCTGATTTGACAGGTTCCTTGCCAAAATCTTTGTATTCTTCAAAAGTCTTACAAATCATTGCAGACTCAAGAGCATCGGAAGCAATTAAATATTGCGTTAAAGTCCCTACTGTGGGATGTTTATAGTCCACAGTTGAAGCTACTAAAACTGTATTTGGTTCAATACCTCTTTCTTCACACTCAATGATCGGACAAAAAATCCCGTGAGCGTGGAACAAAGGCCCTTTTGGTATCAAAGGTTGCTTGCGGTAGATAGCATAAGCTTTTTCTAGTTCAGCAACGAATCCACTTACTACTCTGCCTTGTTGATATTCGCAGTAGGTTTTGCTGAAACTCGCTCCGGCTACACCATTGAGAGTTAGTTGTAGTGGTGATTCATGTAAAAACTTTTTATTCTCACCCACTAGAAAAATTAGATAGCGAGTAAAGGTTTTAAATTTAAGTTTGTCGGCTAAAAAAGCATCATAATTATCTTTGAGCGTACCCAGTTTTAGACCACTTTCCCGGTCTTTAACAGACAATGGCCCCCGACGCACTATAACCAGGCGTGGAGTAGCAGTAATAAAGACTGTTTCTACTCCAGAGCTAAATTCATGTTCAACTTGCTGCCAATTATCATCTGGCACAAAGCCGACAGCATTGGCATTATCCAGCTTAATCGCCAAACCGTGAGATTGTATACCATCTGTGCCATACCGAGGATTAATCATCTGACACCAGGGAAGGACTTGAGAAGGCGGTGCATTGAATTTCTCGTCTTCAAAGTCAAAATTAGCAGATGCTTTCATCGTTTTAGGCTATCAAAGTGTTTTATTGAACAAGGTTATCGGCAGGGCGCTGAGGAAAGGAAAGCCAGTTATGTACTGTGGTTCCCAAAGTTTAAGAACATTAAACTGGCGTAATAGTTTTTCTAGAGTAAGACAGAATCAATCTATGTTGCAATCCCTGTTTAGTTTTTTAACAGAATTCAGGAGTCAGGAGTCAGAATTCAGAATGAATTCTGTACGACTGGCGGATGAATAATCGGCGTTTTTGCACCCCCACCAAATTGAAAATTTGGTGGTCTTCAATCAGTCGCGGGTCTGAATCCCCAACTGATAGCGCCGGCGGCAAGCGAGTCAGACGCTCCTGCGTCGCTTGCCGCCGGCGCTATCGAGCGTCTTTATTCTGACTCCTGAATTCTGACTTCTGAATTCTTCTTCAATTTATCATTTATTAACTTTCAAAAACTTCCTCGACATAGCTAAGTTTGAAGAAGTTTGAGTAAGTTTTTGGCGATTTAGTCAATCTCTATCTAAATGCGATCTACTTTTTGTTCCTCCCGTGGTTAAATTCAAATCAGCAAATTACTGTAAACTTAAAGTAGCAAGAGTCTTCAAATCAGGCACTTCTAAATCAGGTTGAGTGACTGCTGGTAAATTCGCACTAACCCCTTGCTCTGCTCGACGATTTACCCAGACTGTTGATAATCCCAGAGATTTGGCTGTCACGATATCATGATATACACTAGCAGCAACGTGTAATATCTGCTCTAGCGGCAAATCAATTCTCTCAATAGCCAGTCTGAAGTTGTTGAAGGAGGGTTTGTAGCTTTTTGCCTGTTCTGCTGTGATTATTTCGTCAAATTCCACCTCCAAGTGCTTTGCCGAGAAAGCAAAGAGATCGTCATCTACATTTGAGATAATTACCAGGTTAAACTTTTGCTTTAAAGTTCTAAGTGCTTCAACTGTATCGGGGAAAGGCAGCCAATGCTGAATCGAATCGGCAAGTGAATTTAGTTCGTCAGCAGTTGGCTCAAAGCCAAATCGTTCACCAAATTTCTGGACTACTCTTTTCAAAACTTCTCGATATTTTATATATTCTCCTTTTTCCAGTTCTGCTTCAAATTCAGCAAAAATATTAAGAATTTGCTCGTTATCCAAATTAGTTTTGTGTGCCACCAGAAGTGGCTTCAGCACCCCTAAGATGCCATTTTCCCAATCAATTAGGGTTCCGTAACAATCGAAAGTTAAAGCCTTATACTGATTTAAGTTAATCACCTTTTTATACTCCAGAGGTTGATTAATAATGTTCAGTTTTCACAAATCAAAAGACGGGTGAAGCCATCCGCGTTGGCGCAGCCCGTCGCAGGTATCGCCACATCCACTGTTCTTGAAGTCTCTGAACATTTTTTCTATATCAGGGCAACGCGGAACTTATAGGTTGCTCAAAGAATGACAAAGTGAACCGCCAAGGTCGTTTTACCGTTATACCTGCGTTAGAGAGAAGTGCCAACCGAAGTTGTATGGGCATTGTCCAAACAAATTTATATTACATTGATATTACAATATTACTAAGTTTTAGGTGTGGGATAATAGTTATTCCAAAAAGGAAATTATTCCTAAGTATAGTTTGTATGGATGTAAAATTTCAGGATACAGAAACGAATAATACTAAACAATTAAACTCAAGTAAACAGACATTTCATCGCAAGCCATCCGAAATTTTTTCGGTAGCAGAGGCAGTGGTAAAAATCCTGGAAGATATGGGAGTGCAGTATGCCTTTGGTGTATCGGGAGGTGCGATCGCGCCAGTGTGGGCTGCGCTACACCAAAGTTCCATCCAGGTGCTGCACTTTCGCCACGAAACTGGAGCCGCTTTTGCAGCCATTGAGGCGCACTTTGCTAGCGATCGACCTGTCGTAGTGTTTACCACAACAGGTCCAGGGATTACGAATGCATTAACTGGGTTGTTTGCTGCACGTTGGGAGGGTGCTAAAGTTATTTTTCTGTCGCCTTCAACATCGGCATCGCAGCGTGGAAGGTGGGCATTCCAAGAAACCAGCACTTACACCATGCCTAGTGGGGGACTGTTCACATCAGAACCACTGTTTCATTATGCGACGACTCTCGAATGCAGTGATGAACTGTCAAAGGTTCATCGACGGTTGACACTTGGTATAGCCCGACCAGATGGCTTTATAGCACACTTAAATATCTCCACTAACATCCAAACTAGTTCAGTTAAGACATCATTGCCACGAGTGGCTTTTTCTTTTGCTCCTGCAGCCGTAAATGAGGAAACTATTGCAGAATGTACGCGGTTGCTTTCAGAAGGACCATTTGCCATTTGGGTTGGCTTTGGTGCGCGAGGTGCAGCAGCAGAAATTCGTCAGCTTGCAGAAGCGACGGGAGCAGCGGTAATGTGTTCACCTAGAGGCAAGGGTATTTTTCCTGAAAACCATCCTCAATTTGTTGGTGTAACGGGTTTTGCCGGACATACGTCAGTTTTAACCTATATGCAAGAACAACCTTTACGAGTGTTGGTATTAGGAACACGCCTCAGTGAGTGGACTTCTTTCTGGAATTCCACGATGGTTCCCAAACGAGGGTTTGTGCATGTCGATATCGACCCAGAGGTTCCAGGAACTGCATATCCATCTGCCGAAACCTTTGCCATCCAGTCCGATGTGGGAATGTTTGTAAAGGCACTGCTAAAGTACTTTCCACAACACCTAAAGCAGTTAACAGAACTCTTACTGCCTTGTTCCAAGCCTGTAATAATTAATTCACGTGCAGAGGGGCCAGTACGACCAGAAGTACTCATGGATGCAATTCAACGGCAAATAGTTGAAGGAAGTGATGCGGTTGTCATGGCTGAAGGAGGAAACTCGCTAGCTTGGGCAATTAACCTACTGCGATTTGCCAAACCAGGTCGTTTTCGAGTCAGTACCAGGTTTGCATCTATGGGTCATTTCGTCACAGGCGTCGTGGGTGCTGCGCTAGCACGCAATGGTAAGACCGTCGCCATCGTTGGAGATGGTGCCATGCTAATGAACAATGAGGTAAGCACGGCTGTAAGATACCAAGTTGCTGCCGTTTGGATTGTACTAAACGATGGGCGCTATAGTATGTGCGACCAGGGAATGGCTTTGCTAGGGTTCAAAGATGTAGATGTAGAGATTCCGCAGGCGGATTTTGTCAAGATAGCTTGTGGAATGGGAGCTGACGGCATCCGTGTTGAAACAGAACCTGAAATCCAGGCAGCTTTGGAGAAAGCGATGGCCTCGACCTGTCCGTACGTTGTTGACGTAGTAATTGACCCAACTCGGCTTGCACCAATTAAGAGTCATATTGACAATTTGATTTCACAAGATGCTACGAATTACTAAGAGGAGATTTTCATGGTGCATCACTCAGTAGGTATTCGCGCGATCGCAGTTAACTTTCCCAGCGTCAGACGTACAAAAGATTATTACAGAGAGAAATACCCAGATATAGTTGCTCAAGTCGAGGAAAAAAGCTTAGGAAAGCTGTTTTCGCTTGCTGGCTCTACCCCCAGCAACGAGTTTGACTTGGAGATGTTGCCATATCTGTCAGATCCTTTTCGTGGTACTGTCGAGCAGCGGGTACTTGCTCCAGGTGAATCATCGCTAATGCTAGAAGAGCGTGCAGCTCGTGATGCTCTCAAAGCGGCGAAGCTTAATCCTGAAGAAGTCGATCTTATGCTCGTAGCCTCGATTTGGCCCGAACAAATCGGATTTGGTAATGCCGCCTTCCTTGCCCGAAAACTAGGACTGCAAGGTGCTGCATGGAATCTTGATGGAGCGTGTGGTGTTACCCCAGTAGCATTGCAAACTGCTTGTGCTCTAGTACGAGCAGGTGAGTACCGCAATGTACTGGTAGTAATTTCCTGCACTTACTCTCGCTTTGTCGATGAGGAAGATACCGTTTCCTGGTTTCTCGGTGATGGTGCTGGAGCTTTCGTGGTCGATTCAGTCAAACCTAACCAAGGAATACTCAGTACAAAAACTGTAAATACGAGTTGTTTCTGTGACTTATTAACCTTAAATATTACAGAAAACAAGCAAGGCAATCCACGAATTCGTATGCAGTTGAACAAGGACGCAAAAAATGCGCTCAGTGAAGAATCGACGCAGCTTTTACGTACCTGTTGCGAAGGTGCTATCTCAGCAGCCGATTTAACTCTCGATCAAATTGACTTTTTTCTTTTCAATACAGCCACAGCTTGGTTTTCCAGCTTCTGCGTACGTGTACTTGGTATTGACTCAGAGCGCACACTTAATCTCTACCCTCTGTACGCTAATATTGGACCAGTACTGACTGTAGCCAATCTTTATCACGCTGCACAGATGGGTAAAATTCGTGAAAATGATTTGGTTCTCGTTTATGGCTTTGGTGCAGCAGGAGTCGCCTCTGCAAGTGTGATCCGTTGGAGTAACGTAGCACTAGGTCTTTTTCCACATTTCAACGAATCTGAATCAGCATTGAAAAGTTCTTTAGATCGTAGCTTCACTTTTTGTTAAAGTTATCTATCAAGATTTAAAACATAATCAATAGTTAATCGTGCAAAAACAAATCTTAGCAACAGGATTTTACCTGTTATCCTTGATATTTCCGCTCAAAGTCTTGGCAAAAGATTATGACAAGCTTTATGTTTTTGGAGATAGCTTTTCCGACACAGGTAATGTATTTAATGCAACTAACGGAATCGTTCCCCCAAATCCACTTTACTTTAATGAACGTTTTTCCAATGGTTCGGTTTGGGTGGAATATCTCGCCTCCGATCTTGGGTTAACTTTTAATCCGAACACCAACTTTGCCTTCGGTGGCGCAACTACAGGATTGAAGAATATAGGAATCAACACTTTACCAGGATTACAACAACAAATCAACAGCTTTACAACAGCAAATCCGTCTGCCGATCCAAACTCCCTCTACATCTTGTGGGCGGGTGTTAATGATTATTTAGATTACTTTTTTCAAGGCACTCCCAATCCTACCCAGAGTGTGACAAATTTATCAACGGCGGTAAAATCGCTTGCTGCTGTTGGAGCTAGAGATATCATGGTGTTGAATCTGCCAGATTTAGGAAAGTTTCCAGTTACAAGCGGCAATAGTCAAATTTCTAGCTTATTTAGCACTTTTACCAGTAAACAGAATTCCAGCTTGACCACAAACCTCAAACTTTTGAGTCAGGAACTAAACCCTAATGTCAATATTATTCCTCTTGATGTTAATTCTCTTTTTAATCGGATTATTGCAAAGCCGGAGGAATTCAGTCTCACAAATGTAACTGACTCATGCATCGGAGATTCACCAGTGGTGCCTATTGAAGTTACCACACAGCCAGTTATGTGTATCCCAGACAAGTTTTTATTCTGGGATGAAGTCCATCCAACGACTGCCACTCATCAGCTAATCGGAAAATTAGCGTTTTCAGCGCTTGAACCAGTGCCTGTCCCTGAACCTTCTGCTGTGTTAGGAGTCTTAACTTTTGGTGTAGGTGCAGTATCGCTACGGAAACGCAAATAGTATCACTTGGTACAAAACAAAGCAATCAAAAGGCAAGGAACACACCTATGACAGGTCAATTAGATGGAAAAGTCGCGCTGGTTACAGGGGCCTCATCAGGTATTGGTCGGGCGAGTGCGATCGCATTTGCCAGCGCTGGAGCAAAAGTCGTGGTTGCTAGCCGTCGGCTTGCCGAAAGTGAGGAAACCGTACGCCTGATAAAAGAGACAGGAGGTGAAGCTATTTTTGTCAAGACCGACGTTTCAAATGCTGCTGAAGTGGAGGCACTGGTCAATAAAACTGTAAAAACTTATGGTCGTTTAGACTGCGCTTGCAATAATGCTGGGATTGGGGGTAAGCCCGGCTTAATCACCGATGATATCTCAGAAGAAGACTGGGATCGTCTAGTAAACGTAAATCTTAAAGGAACGTGGCTCTGCCTCAAGTATGAAATCAGGGCGATGCTCAAACAGAACAGCGGGGCGATCGTAAATGTTGCTTCTATTGCTGGTGTTGTAGGTATTGCGAACATTGCAAACTATAGTGCTACCAAAGGTGGCGTCATTGCTTTAACCCGTGCGTTGGCAATGGACTATGCTAAGGAAGGTATTCGGATCAATGTTGTGAGTCCCGGTTTCATCGAGACTGATATGCTGACTGCTTTGTCTAGAGATGCACTTGCTCAACTTAAGGCAATGCATCCTATAGGACGCATTGGAAAGCCGGAGGAAGTGGCAGAAACTATAGTGTGGTTGTGTTCGGAAGCGACTTCCTTCATCACGGGGCACAACATGATAATTGATGGAGGATATACTGCACAGTAAAGCAAGGCAGATGAAGGCAAGGTTCATAAGTTCTGATAGATATTACTTGCTTGCCAAATATCGCTTTTGCCAAAGACAAGCGCGGAATGCAAGAGCAGGGTTAATAACTGTACTACTACTCCTTGTATTCAACTGCTCCTAAAGCTTTGAGAGTGGCAGTCGTTGCCAAAGTTACACCTATAATGCCCGTGATATTAGTGCCCTCGTAAGGTCTAGAGCTAAAAAGAGTTTTCAAGCATTCACCTTTTAAAATATCCCAAAGCTTAATTGTCCCATCTTCACTGCTACTAGCTAAAGTATTACCTTTAGAATTAAAAGCAACTGACCAGATTAATTTAGTGTGTGCTGATAAAGTTTTCTCGCAGTTGCCTGTGCTGACATCCCACAACTTCACTGTTTGGTCTCCGCTACCACTTGCTAATGTGCAACCATCCATACTAAAGGCAGCTGAATATACGCAATTGGTATGCCCATACAAAGTTTTAAGACACAGTCCGGTGCTGACATTCCATAATTTCACTGTTTGGTCACCGCTGCTACTTACTAATGTCGTACCATCAGAACTAAAGGCAACTGACCAGATCCAGTCAGTGTGACCTTGCAGAATCCGGCGACATTTACCATTGCTGACATCCCAAAGCCTTACTGTTTGGTCATGGCAACCACTAGCTAGCGTATGATCGTCTAAACTAAAAGCGACAGACCATACCCGCTGGGTGTGCCCTTGTAAAGTCTTTAAGCATTGACCAGTGCTGACATCCCACAACTTTACTGTTTGGTCATCACTGCCAGTTGCCAGCATTGTACCATCGTGACTAAAGGCAACTGATAAGATCCGATTACTATGTCCGTGCAAAGTTTTGAGACACTGACCGATGCTAATATCCCATAATTTCACTGTTTGATCTTCGCTGCCACTTGCAAGGATGCTACCGTCTGGGTTAATGGAAACTGATGTAACCCGATTACTATGCCCTTGAAACGTTTTGAGGCATTTACCTGTACTAGTATCCCATAACCTTACCATTTGATCGCCACTACCACTAACAAGCATTGTGCCTTGAGGATTGAAGGTAACTGACCATATTCCATTACAGTAACCCTGCAAAATTTTAAGGCATTGACCTGTACTGACATCCCACAGCCTTACTGTTTGGTCATCACTGCCACTTGCCAGCATTGTACCATCAGTAATAAAGGTAACTGACCACACCCGAGTGCCATGCCCCTTGAGAGTCTTGAGGCATTGGCTTGTACTGACATCCCATAGCTTTACCGTTTGGTCATCACTGCTACTTGCCAACATCATACTGTCTGAATTGAAGGCAACCGAATTTACCAAGTCAGTATGACCCTGCAAGGTATGAAGACATTGGCTTGTAGCGACATCCCACAGCTTTACTGTATGGTCATGACAACCACTAGCCAATATTTGACCGTCTGGGCTGAAGGCAACTGACTGTACTCTATGGGTGTGTCCCAGTAGAGTCTTGAGGCATTGACCGATGCTGACATCCCACAACCTCACCGTGTGATCATCATTTCCACTCGCAAGTATTGTACTATCAGGACTAAATGCGACTGCCCATACCCGACTGGATACCTGTAGAATCTTAATGCATTGACCGCTGCCGACATCCCACAACCTCACCGTTGTGTCTTCACTGCCACTTGCCAGCATATTACCATCCGAACTGAAGGAAACAGACCATATTCCACCGCTATGACCCTCTAAGGTTGCGAGGCATTGCCCACTGCTAATATCCCATAGCTTGACTGTTTGGTCATCACTGCCACTGGCGAGAACACGACCATTAGGACTAAAGGTAACTGGCCAGATCCAACCCTTGTGCCCCTTGCAAATAAGCAGTTGTTTTCCATCCGCAACCTGGTACAGGCGAATCTCATTATTAGTATCTCCTGTCGCTAAAAGTTTTCCATCTGGGCTGAATGTGACTGAGTGAATCCCCCCTAGTGTTTCAGCAAAAACACATTTACTTAGATTGGCATGAGCAAAATTTACATTGTGCAAATTTACGTTGCGTAGGTCTGCTTGCCAAACAGTCAGATAAGAAAAATCATAGCCACTTAGATCCGTCTCTAGATGACAAAGCAGATTGAAAATATTGCCAGCCGTATACCCTGGTTCTAGCGGAGATTCTTCTTGCAGTCTTGCAAGAATTTGAGTTAACTGACTTTCAATATTTTTTTTGCTTCTTAAGTGGTTAAGTAACCCATCTATAACTGGTTTAAGGATAAGGCGCATCTGAATATCTTTAACATAGTCTTTACCAGTCGCCTTTATCAAAGGATGACGCCTAAACAAATCAATATTCTGAGTGACAATTTCTTCACAGATATGTTCTATCAATCTACTAGTCATATACTCCATGACCACAGGCTGAAGTGTGAATAGTGCTTCACTTTTTTCAATCAGCGTCGGCGTTGGCATTAGCGTACCCTTACGGGGAAGCAAGCTACGCGCAGTCTCTCGTAGAGAAGCCTTCTCGATTAGCGATCGCCTTACCAGAGATTCCACAGCCTCCATTAATTTTGCTTGCGGTACTTGTGATATAATATCATTTCGCAATTCTGGAAGCGCCATTGGCTCACGATTAATCGCTAGCCAATACATTATTTCCTTTTCTAAATCTGACAAGCGCTCAAACTGCTGCTCTAAGATATCGCGAATGTCTCCAAAGACAGCTGTGTCTTGTTGTAAAAATCCAGTCACATTACCATCAAAAACATCTTGAATAGTCGTGGCAACTATCTTTAAGGCTAATGGATTGCCTGCGTAACGTTCAATCATTACTTTCCATTCATCCTCTGCCGCCGATAGTCCCTTGAGTTTTAAAATTTCTTGCCCTTCCGCCACCTTCAATCCACTCAGTGGCAATGAGCGAACAGGTAGTGCTTGTCCTTCCAAAAATGCTATTTCTCTAGGTTTTTCACGACTAGTCACGACTAAGCAGCTTTGGTGAGTTGCTTCTCCCACCCGTCTTAAAAGCTCACCATATTCCTCATATCCTTCTCGATAAAGTCCAGCGCGGCTACCACTGCGAAGAATTGATTCTGCATTATCAAGGATCACTAAACAGCGATAATTTTGTAAATAATAGAGTAGTCGCGATACGCGATCGCTAAAGCTTTCTGGTAAGTTACTTTCTGTTTCCTGTTCGTCAGATAAAAATTGGATTAAGTTACCTAGAATAATTTTAACAGGCGGTGCTTCTCGTAGCGATCGCCAGATCACATACTCAAAGTCGTCCTGAATTTTTTGAGCAAACTTTACAGACAATGCTGTTTTGCCAATACCTCCTATTCCCAATAGTGCAACCAATTGGCAGTGCTCATTGAGAATCCATTGCTCTAGTGTAATAAGTTCTTCTAAACGCCCATAAAAAGCGGAGTTAAAGATAGCTTCTCCCCAATCTAGACGAGTATTTGAGCTTGAATAGTCACTTTTATCTATTTTTAAGTTAAAAACTGAAAAAAGCTTCTCAATAGTCTGTTTGTCAACTCCTCCTTCCCGATTCAATACTTTCGAGATGGTAGCGGAATATAAACCAGAACGTACACTCATTTCTTCAAGAGTATACCGATTTCCAAAATTTTCTTTTGCTTCTAACTGATGCTTTGCTTCTTTAATTTTTTGTAAACCCTTGGTGGTAAGTGCAACGCCACGCTTACGTCTCCAATTCTGTAAAGTCATGTATTAACTCACTGTTCGTTTAATCACTTTTTATTAAAAGGAATTATCGTACTAGGTTGCTATAGATATGGGTTAATAGCTATAACAAACGAATAATCTTATGTTGCAGAGGATTTAAAACAGGTATATTACCAAAATATTCACTGATAAAAACCACCTTTGGCATCCACTTCTCTCGGTAATTCAACACCGCTTGCTCAACAGACTATCTGGACTGTAGGGCATTGCTGACATCATCTCTTCAGCCGAAAGCTTCTTACATTTGGTGATAGCAGATTTAGTACGTATGGTACTAGTTATTTAATACCTTGTGTTCTCCGTAAGATTTTTGGGGTGTAAAGCTTAAGTTCAATCTCAAAATCTCGATTTTCACTGGTAAAAACAGCTTAGAATTGGCAATCTTGATAAGGAAAGTTTGTATATATCTAGCTTATCAATCAATGAATAAAACTGCTGCACTTAAATTTCCCCATTTGACAACCTCCAGTCAAAAAAGAGCGCTTAAGCGAATCACTATCAACTTGACATCAGATGAAGCCCAAAACCTTGAAAAGTATTGTGAACAAACAGGTAAACTGGCAATAGACGTGATTCGAGAACTCATTCAAGCTTTGCCTTGACCTGCTGAACGTTGACGTCAAGCCTGAAAAGCCCCAGTCCAGAAGAGTCAACATAATTCGTAATTGCTTATATCTTGAAAATGAACCAAGGTGAAATGGTTCGCAAATCTACTTTTATTTCGTCAGTGGCAAGGCTCGAATAAGTTCTCTAATGACATCCGTTGCTGGTCTGCCTGTCTGTTCACAATATTTTTCAAGGTTTTTGGCTTCATTTAATGCCAGGTTTATAGTAATTCGCTTGACCGCCCATTTTTTGTTCATACTGAAACAGATAAATCGTGTAATCATAACTTCAAATCTTGATTTTACCTTCCAACTGGAAAGTAACCTAAATTTTGGATATACTAAAATACCCTTTCAATAGGACACGTTGTAAATAAATATTGCAGGTGTGCTTTACTGATTTACTAACTTGTCTATAAATGATAAAGGAAAAATCAATATTTGGTACTCTATCACTTAATTTTTTACACCTTTTAGCTTAGGCTGTAGTCTCATACCTACCGTTCCCTGCGCATAGCAAGCTATGTGCAGCAGCAACCACAGGACAAGGGTGACACATAAAGTCGCCAGTGTCTACAACAAGAGCGAACGAATGGTCTAGAATAAGCGAATTTAAACGCACTTGGCAAATAAAGATAAATTCTAAAAGTATCCCTGTCTTTTAAATGTTCATTCATCATTGAAGGTGCAGGTTGAGAGCTATATGATTGCTCAATTGATAGAAAATATCTATGGCATCTAGTTAATTATAAATACTCCAAATTTTATCAGAAGAATTCAGAACTCAGGAGTCAGAAAACAGGTATGAATTCTGTACGAGTGGGTGACGAATATTGGTTAAAACCTCGCCCCTGGTGGGCGAAAAAAATTAAAATATTCTCGCCTTAAAACTCTATCCCTTTATGGGTAGAGTATTCTGAATTCTGAATTCTGTATTCTGACTCCTGTTTTATAGCCTTTCAATTAAACTATAAGCCTGCTTTATTCACTTGAATAACTCAATGAATATTAGCAGAATATCTATTTATATCATTCTAATTGGATTCATAATTGAAGCTTAATTGCAATAATTTTATAATTAACAATATTGCAGAAAGCCTTAACCTAAATTTGTACTAACTTTAACTCAACCTTTGCTTACGCTGTATGCCTTAGTAAGAAGATTGTGTAGTAACTATGGTAAAATACTGTATCCCAATCGGGTTTTAGATGTATTGCTACCATTAAGCCAGAGCTAAAAGTCAAATTGGAGGTTCTTACGAGTTGCAATTTACTCCATTAAGGATCGGAGATTCATGAAACCCAATTACATATACTCTGAGCCAAATTAGCTGGAGCGTAGACACATGAGACGCACAGATGCTGCTTGAATAGCGGAAAACTAGGTGTCTACGCCTACAGCATGACATTTGCATATTTTCTGTGGAGTTTTCTTAACTATTCTTGAGGAGTACAAATGCTTGAGGCTATCGCTGTTGCTTGGTTATTACTGTTTTTTGGCGATTTTCTATCTACATTCTTTTACCACGTACCCGAGCACGTTTTTGGTAGCCTTCATTTAAAAACGCACCACTCCTGGAAAAAGGATTTCCGCCACTATGCTATTTTGACTTTTAATCCCCAGGTTCTTTTAGATGGTATCTTGGGAGCTTTACCTTATGTACTTATAGCAGTAGTCTTGTGGTCTTTCTCTCCCATTGGCGTTATTTCTGGATTACTGTTTGGTCAGTTTCATGTATGGTGGAGACACATAAGTGTACTGGGTTGGCAAACTCCAAAGCCTGTGAATATCTTATGTCAAATTCTATTTATTACCACTCCTGAGAGACACTGGTTACATCATCACAAAACTAATTTAGGTTTCGGCGATATTTTCACCTTCTTTGAACAACCTGCACAAATGTGGTTGCGCTGGCTGCGATTACTCAGACTTCGTTTTCGTGACTCTCGGATCTAACTAAAACTAGCGCTTACCTAAAGATTTTTTAAAATTACCAAAATCAGCTGCGATCGCAGCTGATTTTGGTACACTCAAGGCGATTATTCTACTTTTAAAAATGCGTTCACCTATACACTCAAAAGCTAATTCCCAATTTATGAGGAGTAGCAATTTACCATAGATTTAAATCTATGCTTTTATCTAATTAAGAATTTTTTACTTATAGTTGTTCTAGAACTTATCAAACAGTAAGCGAGTTATAAGAACGGAAGAATGCCTCTGGTAAAGAGTTTAAAGGTATTTGCTACCGCTCGACTTCGCTGTTATATCGCTAAGGTTTTTGGGAAAACTAGTCTTAATTAGTAAACTATTATATCCCTAGATTTTTATGACAATTCCTGTGTTTTCGGGAGATGCTAGGTCTAGCTTGCTTATGCAAAGGGGTGAAGGTGGCAGGAGGTTGCAATACAGTATAGGTTTCTCTTTGAGACACTACGCCAACGAACCAACACTGATTGTGAGAAATTTGCAACCTGCTCTAGATGAGGTGTTTCATGCCCGCAGTTAGCCTCAGAAAGATGCTCAACAAAAAAGAGTTGCCATCTCTTATTCATAACTTAGTCTACCAGTTCAACATTGCGATTGATGTTGAACTGGTAGACGGCACGAAACTGATTAGCATTGGGGAGCAAACTGTAGAAAACCGTTATCCAATCGAGGTTTCAGGAGAAATCATCGGTTGGGTTGTTGGGGAAGAACAGGCAACTCTACTTGCAAATTTGCTCTCATTTCTGGCAAAGCAGGAAGCTGAAAAGAAAGTACTCGCCAAAGAATTGCTAGAGCGATATCAGGAAATTGATTTGTTTGACGATATCTCGACTCAACTGACAACAAGTTTAGATACGCGACAGATTGCCCAACTTGTGCTTCAAGAATTGAGTCAATTAATTGAATCATCTGCGGGGATGATTCTGCTTTTGAGTCCAGATGCAACTGCGTTTGAAATCATTGCCGAATTTGGAGTGTTTTTTCAGCATAATCAGCCGGAACCGGGTAAGGGAATTATCGGCAACATTGTGCAATCCAACCGAGCAGAACTCGTCAATGATGTGCAAGCCGATCCGCGATTAGAAGGGCAAAAAAACGTTGCTGCAATGATTTGTGTACCGTTACGAGCCAAAGAGCGGGTACTGGGAGCGATCGCTATTGGAACGACCAAAACTGACTCATACAAGGCTGAACACCTGAAACTGGTGAGTATCTTTGCCTCTCAAACAGCGATCGCTATTGACAAAGCTGTGCTTTACGAGCAAAGCACTCAAGCAGCCCTCCAGGCAAAAGCCCAGACACAGAAGCTTCAGCAAGCTCTCCATGAGTTGCAATTAGCCCAAACTCAGTTAATCCAAAGCGAAAAAATGTCCAGTCTCGGACAACTTATTGCCGGAGTTGCCCACGAAATCAATAACCCGGTTAACTTTATTTACGGCAATTTAAAGTATGTTGCCGAATACACTCAAGACTTGTTGCACCTGTTGGAAAAGTATCAGAAATTTCTACCTGTTGCTCCTCCAGAACTGGAATCAGAGTTGGACAATATAGACCTGGAATTTATCATGCAGGATTTCCCCAAACTGCTAGATTCGATGAAACTGGGCACAGGTCGCATCGTCGAAATTGTCCAATCCCTGAAAAACTTCTCCCGCCATGATGAAGCTGAAATGAAAGCCGTGAACATCCACGATGGCATTGATGGAACGCTAATGATTCTTCATCATCGTCTGAAAGCAGATGTTCATCGTCCGGCAATTGAAATTGTTAAAGACTATGCAACACTTCCTCTGATTGAATGCTATCCCGGACAATTGAATCAGGTGTTTATGAACATCCTGGCAAATGCCATTGATGCTTTGGAAGAAAGCATGGAAAATTGGAGACTCAAAAATAATCCTCAATCCCCAACCCCCAATCCCCAAATCACTATTCGTACCATAGCCATTGACCACCAGTGGGTTGTAATTCGCATTGCCGACAACGGCCCAGGCATGAAGGAGGAGGTAATTCGCCGCATTTACGATCCCTTCTTCACCACGAAAGATGTTGGGAAGGGAACGGGGTTAGGCATGGCAATCAGCTACCAAATTGTTGTAGACAAACATGGGGGAATGCTTAAGTGTCGTTCTCAACCGAGCGAAGGGACAGAATTCTGGATTCAGATTCCAATAAATTGTGCATTGGCAGACGTTGCTGAAGAACAAAATAGCACCTCTGCCTTGCCAACTCCCACAACAGAATCATCCCCAACTCCCGATACCGACGGCTTCATTCCATCAACAGTTCCAATGCTCAAACCGACGGATTTGCTGATCCGCCATACTCAACTGATTCAGAGACTTTCACAGCACAGTCCAGATATAGAAGGTGCATCAGCCGATCAAATTTACCAGATGTTTCAACGTCACCCAATTTCCTTAAAGCTTTACGCCACTTTGTTGTCTTGGTTCTGTTGTTCTAACCCTACCCAAATACGCCACTAAAGAAACCTCAATCATGTTTAACCAACTTGATGAATACAACAGTCAGCTATTTGAACTATGTCCTGTTGGGCTAGCACTATGCCGAACAGATGGGACGCTAATTAGCATCAATCCCGCCTATGCTGCCATTTTGGGGCGTACTGTTCCAGAAACCCTGAATCTCACCTACTGGCAGATTACCCCAGAAAAATATGCTGCCACGGAGCAATCTAGCCTAGAAGACTTGGAACGAACTGGTCGCTATGGGCCTTATGAGAAGGAGTACATCCACAAAGGCGGGTACTTGGTTCCAGTCAGGTTATCTGAACTGATGATTGAGAAGGATGGGGAGCGGCTGATCTGGTCTAGTGTGGAAGATATCAGCGACCTTCGACGCGCCCAGCAGGAACGCCAATATAGTGAACAAAACCTGAAACAGAGTGAAGCCCGATACCGCTCTCTGGTAACAGCTACTACACAAATTGTTTGGGTAAGCACACCAGAAGGAATTTGCTTTGACATGGTAAGCTGGGTAGCCTATACAGGTCAAAGTCTAGCTGAAACGGAAAATGGGGGGTGGATTGATGCCGTTCATCCTGACGATCGCGATCGCACAGCCCAAGTCTGGGGTGCAGCCGTCGTCAACCGCAGCCTCTACCAAATTGAATACCGAATTCGGGGCAAGGATGGCAACTATCGCTACTTCTGGGTCTGTGGTACCCCCGTTATCGAAGAAGACGGCAGCATTCGGGAGTGGATTGGCACCTGCACTGATATTCACGATCGCAAACTGGCAGAAGCCGAAAAGCAGTATCTAGAACAACGGTATCGCTCTTTAGTAACTGCCACTTCCCAAATGGTCTGGACGGCATCGCCGGAAGGAATGGTAAACTCTGAAATAGTCGGTTGGGAAGCATATACAGGTCAAAGTGAAGCGGAAATGATCGGCTGGGGCTGGCTCGATCCGATTCACCCCCATGACCGTGCCAGCTCCACAGAAGCTTGGAATGCTGCTGTGGCAAACCGAGGTATCTACCAAACCGAATATCGGCTGCGTGGCAAGGATGGCACATACCGCTACTTCTCTGTCTGTGGTGCCCCGGTTCTGGAAGAAGACGGCAGTATTCGGGAATGGATTGGCGCTTGTACCGATATTCACGATCGCAAACAGGCAGAAGCTGAAAATCAACGTTTATTCGATATGTTGAATCATTCCAGCGATGCCATCATCGTCCGCGACATGAGCGATAAAATCTCTCACTGGAATCAGGGTGCCGAAAGGCTCTACGGTTGGACACGTGAGGAAGTAAAAGACCAATACATTCACGCATTTCTGAAATCAACTTTTCCAAAACCTTTAGAAGAAATTCTATCAAAGTTTCTACAGCAGGGCACTTGGGAAGGAGAACTGGAACACATCACGCACGATGGCAGATCGATCACGGTTCAAAGCCGTTGGACTTTGCAACGAGATTTATCCGGTCAGCCCTGCGCTATGCTAGAAATCAATACCGATATTACTGCCCGCAAACAAGCAGAAATCGCTCTCAGGCAACTCAATCAAGAACTGGAAGCCAGAGTTGAAGAGCGGACGGCTGCCCTGCAAAATACCCTAGCAGAAGCACAGGGATTAAATGCCATTTTAGATAACTTAGCAGATGGTTTGTTAGTGGCAGACACCACAGGACAAATCACTCACTTCAATCCTGCCTTTTTAGCCATGTATGGATTGACAGCTACCGCCCTCAACGGTCACTACGGAGAACTACCAATATCTGGTTTAGCAGACCTGATTGCACGAACTCAGTCCTATCCTGGTGAGGTGTTCTCTGCCGAAGTTGCACTGAGCAAGGAACGCATTGGTCAAGCAGTGGCGACCGCCATTTTCAAAAAGACGGCAGACTCAGAACCCGCTGCCTGCTTCGGTTCAGCACTGCTAATTCGAGATGTGACAGCAGAAAAGGAAATCGACCAGATGAAGACGGACTTCATCTCAACAGTTTCCCACGAGCTGCGGACGCCACTGACTTCTGTCCTCGGTTTTGCGTCGATAATTCAAGAAAAGCTGGAAACCGATGTGTTCCCAATGCTTTCTACCGAAGACCGCAAGCTTCAGAAAACTATTAAGCGGGTGGCTGACAATCTCAACATTATTGTGTCGGAAGCAGAACGACTCACATCTTTGATTAACGATGTCCTGGACATCGCCAAGATGGAAGCAGGTAAGGTGGAATGGCAGATGCAGCCGATTGATCCCAGCGAATTACTCGATTGGGCAACCAATTCTACCGCCGGGTTATTTGAAAGCAATGGCTTGCAGTTGGTGTGCGAGATTGAACCTGGGCTGCCTCAAATAGTAGGCGATCGCAATCGTTTGCTGCAAGTTTTAATCAACCTGATTTCCAATGCCGTTAAGTTTACCGAATCTGGTTGTGTCACCTGCCGCGTCAAACAAGAAAACAACGGTGTTTGCATCAGCGTCATCGATACAGGCATTGGAATTGCACCTGAAGACCAGCCGAAAGTATTCGAGAAATTCCGCCAAGTTGGCGACACCCTTACCGACAAACCCAAAGGCACTGGGTTAGGACTGCCCATCTGTAAACAAATCGTCGATCATCACGGCGGTAGAATCTGGGTTGAGAGTGAACCAGGTAACGGCAGCATATTCTCGTTTATCATTCCCACCTACGCCTGCGAGCAAAAAGCTACTGCGAATCTGAATTTGGATACGCTAGTCAAACAACTCAAAGAACACGTTATTACCAAAAGCGCTGTACTGAACCAAAACCGTAAAACCATTTTGGTTGTAGATGATGACGCTAACATTCGAGAACTACTCCGCCAACAACTGGAAAACGAAGGCTACAATGTTCGCGAAGCAAAGGATGGTATGGATGCAATTCATCAAATCAAAACAGCCCGTCCCGATCTGATTCTCTTGGACGTGATGATGCCCCAAATCAATGGCTTCGATGTGGCAGCCGTTCTCAAAAACGATCCTCAAACCGCAGACATTCCGATTATCATTCTGTCGATTATTGAAAACAAAGAACGAGGCTACCATATTGGCATTGATCGCTATCTTACCAAGCCCATTGACACAGAAAAACTCCTCAACGAAATTGGCTCACTGCTTTACCAAGGCACTTCTAGTAAAAAGGTATTGGTTGTAGATAAAAATGCATCAGCCTTAAAAACCCTATCAGATGTACTGCAAACTCAGGGATACAGCGTGATTGAAGCCTCCGATCCCCAAGAATGCATTTATAAAGCCCTGTCAGCCAAACCTGACATGATTATCATTGATTCTATCTTCTCTCAAGAAGCCGATTTGGTGAAAACCCTACGCTTTGAGAAGGAGTTGGAAAATGTATTTTTTATTATGCTGTCTGAACAGTAATTGCTAAAGATTGGGAATTGGGGACTGAGAAATAATTATTCTAATCCCCAATCTTTAATTCTCAATGCCCAATGCCCAATGCCCGATGCCCAATTCCTAATCCCTATGACCCAGAAAATTCTAATTGTTGACGATGAACCCAATATCTTGATTTTGATGGAACAAGCCTTAGAAGGCTTAGAGGATCAGGGTGTTGAACTTCTAACTGCTAGAAATGGAGAAGAAGCTCTCGAAACCATCAAAACTGAAAAACCAAACCTGGTTTTTCTTGATGTGATGATGCCGAAAATGAATGGTCTGCAAGTCTGCCATATTGTCAAACACGACCTGCAAATGACTGACATCTATATCATAATTTTGACAGCTAAGGGACAGGAATTTGATAAACAAAAAGGAATTGAAGTTGGTGCAGACTTATATCTAACTAAACCGTTTCGCCCCAAAGAAGTACTTGAAAAATCAATGCAGGTGTTGGGATTTTGAGGAAAATTATGAATGATTTTCATCTGCGATCGCAACTTTTTAGTTGGCTCAGATTCAAAATTCTAGGACAAGAGGAGGGGAAGACAAGCTAAATCATCCTCCTATCCCTTGGTTATCTCCTTTGACGCTAGGTCTGCCTTGCAATCAATACAACTCTAAAATTTCTAATTCTGGTGAGAGTGGAAAGCCAAATTTTTCATGATAATGAGGAAACTTGAGTAAGAATAGGCATAAAGGTTTATTTCGATAAAAAGCTTTTAGCTTAAATATGCGAACTTCAAAACCTTCCTTTTCTGCTTCTTGTGATTCCGAAAAGCTTCCAGGAAAAATTTCATCGAAATGAATTTCAGATTTCCTGGCAGCTTCCAAAAAAGGCTTGCCAATCAATCTAGCAGCATTGTCATAGGCAGGGTTAGGTATTACTCTCCTATACTGGCTTTCGTCAAATCCAGCTCTGAAAATAAATTCAAAAAAACCGCTAAATATCTTGATGTTTTCACTTGTATTAAAATTTTGCCAACCTTGAACTAAACTATTTTGGAGTTCTTGATAAAGATTAATTATAAATTGATTGTTTACAGAATTAATTTCTCTAGTATTCATTTCAATACCTTTTTTAAAATGGTGATTTATTTCCAATAAATCTACTTAACTTCAATATTTATCAAGCCTATAAATCAAAACGATCTTGCAATCTCAAACAAAAAGATTCCAGAGCATCGCTCAAACAAAAATATAGGATTTTTAAAATCTCTCTACTCAGCACGTCTAAGTAATGAAGTACATCAATAGATTTCAACTTCGCGGATAATACAATCCTTTAAACTCGCTAAAATTTTATAATCTGTAAAATTTATAAAATTATAAGTCAAAATACTTATGTGCTTATAATGCCATAATAAAATAATATAAGTCAACAAGATTAGTCATAAATTAAAAAATTACTCAATAGTATATTGATAAGTTTATATTTACTTAAAATTTATATCTAGAAACGCAATTTTGCGATAAAAATACAGACAATATAGAACGCAGTGTCAGAGAAGTGGGGGGGGGAGGGCGCGAAAGTGGGTGTTTTTTTTGTATTTTTGTGAGTTTT
>CAXUOL010000033.1:14994-21383 GCA_964252435.1 uncultured Nostoc sp. | reverse complement strand
GCCATTAAAGCAAAGGGTTTATGATAGCGCTTTTTTCGCTGACGCAGTTTTTGTACAACGGTTTCCTGTGTTGCATCGCAAGCTAGATGAATACCACCTAACCCCTTAATTGCCACAATCTCACCCTTTTGCAACAAGGTACAAACAGCATCAACATCATCCAACATCGAAAACATGGAAGCAGTAACCGATTTCCCATCGGCGCGTTCTAACCAAGCTGCGGGGCCACAAACATGACAAGCTACAGGTTGGGCGTGAAAACGGCGGTTTTCGACATCGTGGTATTCCTTTCCACATTCTGAACACATCGTAAACGCAGACATACTGGTATTGCATCTGTCATAAGGAATGGCACGAATAATACTCAGGCGGGGGCCGCAATGAGTACAGTTAGTAAAGGGATAGCGATAAAAGCGGCTAAAGGGGTCGAATATTTCTTGTTGACACTGTAAACAAGTGGCTGCATCAGGGGTAATTTCTGTTGTAATGGCATTATTGATACTACTAGAAATCACGAAATTATCAAATTTCAATTCACCTTCATAAGGAGTTCTAGTTAGTTGATTAATTCTTGCCAACGGTGGACATTCTGTTTGTAATCTGGCAACAAATTCTGTAATTGCTTCCTCACTACCAGATACTCTAATTAATACACCTTGACCATCATTACAAACATCTCCAGTCAAACCACAGGCTTTAGCAAAACGATAGACAGTAGGGCGAAATCCTACTCCTTGAACAGTACCGCCAACTCTAATTTCTTCAGTCGCCATATAAATCTGACTTTCCAAAATTACGAATTACGTTAGCGTAGCGGGGCGAAGCCCATTACGAATTACGAATTATTAAACTGCCACAGCAATATTCGGTTATTTCCAGAATCAGCTATTACCGCCGTATTACCACAAATTTTTATCCCGTAACACCAATTTAAGCTATCTCGTTTAGGTAATCCGAAATCACGATTTTCACCTTTACTTTGAAAATTTATTTGTCCTGCCAATCCATCTGCCATTACACCTTGCAGTGAGAAAATTGATTCTAGTTTTCTCCATCCTAACAACCGAGAATTAGCAGTATCTGCAACTACTAACCAATCTCCAGCAACCCCGACACCATAAGGCATACTCAAACTACTAGCACTAGGATAATAAACTCCTTGATTCATTTCCACAAAATCAAAGCTTTTTTGTCCTAAAACTACTGCACAAGGGGTATTATTTTCTGCTGGTATTCCTTGCCAAATCATCACACGGTGATTACCTGCATCGCTGATAACCAAATCTTCTCCCCAAAGGGTGATATCGTGACACCAACGCATACTCGCTGCGGTTGGAGAAGCACCGCCGTTTTCATTGCGAGATATCATATCTGGTTGTCCCAAAACTACATCAGCTGGTTGACCATTTTCTGTTGGAAATTGATGCCAAATTAATACCCTGCGATTACCTGTATCAGCAATAAATAGCCGTCCTTGATGATAAAAAACACCATAAGGCCAGTGCATTGTACTGGCAGATGCTTGTTGACTTCCTCGATTTGGTTTATTATCAATAAAATTAGCTTGTCCTAACACAAAATCTGCTGGAACATTGTTATCTTCTGGTAAGTTTTTCCAAATTAAAACTCGATGATTCCAAGCATCTGCAACAGCTAACCCTTCACCACAAGCACAAATTCCAGTTGGTACACTTAAGGTTGCGCTTCCCGGTGTGTTTTTAGCATTTTGTCCTTCATGATAAAAGTCAGGTTGTCCAATTATCCAATCAGCAGGTTGACTATCTCTTGTGGGTAATTTTTTCCATCCTAATAATCGATGATGTCCTGTATCTGATACCCATAAAGGGCCAGTTTTTGATAATAAACAAGCACCACGAGGACCAAACATTGTTATAGGACTAGGTGCTACAGGTATTACTAATTGTTGTGGTTCAATAATGTTGCCTAAAATTACCTCTGCACCTTGAGGTGATAGAGGCAAATCTTGAGAAATTTCTGTTGCTTCTAGCGGTAATTGTGATATTGGATTAATTTTGATTGGGATATCCATGAACCGCAAATAGACGCTGATAATTATTTAAAAACATTAATGTTGATTAGCGTGTAACAACAGTAACAGTTTGGCATTATGCTTTTTTCAAATTAAGTTAAAACCTTTAATCAACTTCCGTATTAATCAATCTTGAAAAAATCTAGCTAACTTTAGTAATTTTTGCTACATAGCGAATCTTCGGCATGAGTGCGCGATATACTGAAATGAGAAAGCAAACTGGGGTTTGAATAAGTCAAATGACCTTTTGCTTGCGGAAAACACCAAAATGAGTAAGTCAAATGACCTTTTGCTTGCGGAAAACACCAAAATGAGTAAGCAAACTGGGATTTGAATAAGTCAAATGCCATTTTGAGAAAGTAATATGTCATTTTGCTTTCTCAAAACACTAAAATGAATACCTGAATTACACAAATGAGAATGAATTCAGGGATATTGAGAAAGCATTCAGGTCTTTTGCTTGCACAAGACACTAAAATGAATGCGCGAACTACTGAAATGAAAAAGCAAAGTAGCCGTGATTGACTAATCGTCAAGTATATTTGCTGAAATGTTACCTTTGCATCCTCATTTTTGCAGTTTCACAAAAACCTTATCGTCTTTAACTTTTACTGGATACGACTGAAGCGAAATATCAGGTGCTGTTAAGCATTCACCTGTCTCTAACTTGTACTGAAATCCGTGGGAAGGACAAGTAATAATACCATTTTCAACTTTACCCTTATCTAGGGCAGATCCTAGATGAGTGCAAGCATTACGGTAACATTTTACTATAATACCTTGACGGTGTAAAATCAAGGAATTATTAGCAAGTTGTACTGCCAATACACTAAATTCAGGAACTTGCTCAATAGTCGCTACTTTGATCCAAGTAGAAGTTATTTTTGAAGAAAATGGACTAATTAAACCAAAACTTGCGTTGTTAACAACAGGGTTATTATTGATCGCAACCACTTTGGTAATTTCAGGACAATGGTTTTTGATTGCTTGTTCTACTCCCTGAGATAAAGTTAAAGTAGAAGCTGGACAATTGCTGCAAGTTCCTATTAATCTGACTTCTACTGTATCTGGAGGTTTAATTGCTACTAGTTCTACATCCCCATTATGGCTTTTTAAACCTGGGCGAACTTCTTCAAGGGCTGTTTGAATTCGCTGTGCTAATGGTGGTTTTGGTGGTTTTACTAGTTCGTGATAAAGCAGCACTGCGTACACTACTTCATCAGTCACAGCATGACGCAAACCTGACATTGATTCTTGCTTGAGGCTTTTAATTAAACTAGTCAATGCTGCTTTGTGCAAAGCTTCAATTGCTCTTTTTAAACCAACTGCTACACACCGTTGGCTTTCATCCCACTCGGATATAATTGCCTCAAAGCGGTTAATTTCCCGAACTAATTCTTCAAGGTTTGTCATTAGTCATTAGTCACTTGTACTGAGCGCAGTCGAAGTATTTGTCATTGGGCATTGGTTATTTATAAATGACCAATGACAAATCATTTCATTTTGAAGTCTTTGAGGAGAAATGGCATAATCAAACCTGTGACTAAGCTAGATAATGTTATTGGTAAGTAGAAGGGAATGTCAATTTGTGCAAACAACACTAGTAGTAACGAACCTACAGCAGTAGCAATAGCAGTTCGTTGAATAAAATACATTGGATCGCGCAGTAATTTTCCTTTGAAAAATAACTTGGCAGAAAACCAGCCAATTTCTAACATGTTTACTCCTAATAATTTGTCAATAAATTTAAGATTGCAAACCCTAAAAGAATAGCAGGAATTACACCAGCAGGAGCAAATAATGCACCAAGCATTGCTGAAAACTGATAGCCGATATCTTTTCCAGCTAACAGCATTCCACCAATAGCACCGCCGATCATAGACAAGGCTGTTGCTATGACTATCCACACTAATCCTGTTGCTATGTTCAAGTCACCATCTGCTAAACTTGTAAGAAAATCTCTCAGAGAAGGATTTGTTAAAATATCTCTCATGCTGTTTTTTTCCTGATAATTAGGGAAGTGAGGGTATAAAGGAGATGAGGGGGATGAAGGATACAAGGGGACAAGGAAAATAGCCAATTCCCTATTCCCTATTAACTATTTCTGCTTCAATATCTTGTAGGGCTTGGGCTACTATCTCTGCTTGTCCCATTTGTTGATTTTGGGTAAATATTTCAAAAGCTTGTTGATAGTAAATATGTGCTTGTGAAAGATTTTTAGGATTGCCAAGTTCTGGTTTTTCTGAGTCGTCGGGTAAGTTGAATAAAGCGTTAGCTTTGTTTGAAATTGTGTTAGCGTACTCTAGGGGTGTATCTTGGAGATTACGAACTTTTAGCGCTTCGTCATAAGCTGCGATCGCTCTTAAATTATTCTCCACAGGATGGGAACTGACTAAATATTGCAAAGCGTTACCTAAGTTGTTTTGCAACATCGCATATTCTCTGGGATGGTCAATCAAATTAATATGCTTTAGTGCTACCTCAAATGATTGCACAGCTAACCCTTGACGCAAGTATTCCCGTTCTGATGCTAGGGGCATAGAAAGGTAAGCGATCGCAATATTGTTATACAAAATCGCGTATTCCTGGGGGTAATCTTCCCAAGTAAACACCCGCAACGCCTCATGATAAGCCTGGATGCTGTCGGTTATCCGTGCCAAATTGAACGGCACTAGTGACTGCAACACCAGCCCAAAATTCATCTGCGTTTCTGCTACTTCTTGAGGCGTTGCCAATTGCTGTAAAATCGGTAACGCCTCTTCATAACCGACTTTCGCTTGCATCAACAGTTGGTACTCAGCATCTGGTATTGCCTGTAATGTCCCTGCCATGCCCACTTGCGCCCTGGCTTTCAGTAGGGGATACTCCTCACCACACATTTGATATGCCCGGTAATATAACCCAACTGCATTTCGCAAATCTTGGGCAGTTTTGGGCTTTTTTTGAAAACCCTGTGCGATCTCAATCAGCATTTGGATTTTTTCCTCTGCTGAGGCTGACTCCGATGCAACAGCTGCAATCGCAGCCTTCACCGCCGAATCTGTAATGCTGGGGGTCATAACTCTGCCGTACTCTAGCCAATTGGGAATTGAGTCTGTTAACACCCATGAATCATCGAAACACGCGATCGCATCTCATCACAGGCCATACTGATTTACGCAGGCTTCGAGTCCTTTAGGCGGAATTCCCCTTTCTTCACACCAGGGATTAGGAACTGGAGACTGGGAATTAGGTAAGAAACTCAATCTCCAATGTCCCATGCCCAATAAATATAAAACACCCTATTTCTAAAATTCTAGGGGGTAATTGCCAATATTAATGTCAGCTTTAAACACCTAATATTTTAAAAATACTTTTTGTATCATGACAAGACACAATTTAAATATTTTTTATTGAATTGTTGACATACATATATGCAGGATCTCACAAACAACTTTTTTGACACAGTAATAAAGTAGGAAAGAGTGGGATTTAAAAGATAAAAAAGTGGGAAAACTAGAATGATTTGAAAAACAACAAATTCTGAAAAGGTGGGAAAGGTAGGATGTTTGTATTTATACGGTAATAACATCAAACTAATAACAAAACAAGTCCTATATCAGGTTGGTTGAATACTTTTAATTAAGTTTGACGCCAAGACAGGGAAACGCAAAAACGCAGAGACTTTTATTATAGCGATCTTTTCAAAAATCAAATAGTAGTCTTATAGCAGCATCCGCTAAAGAATACACACCGAAGTGTAAAATAGATTCATCAACTGTAAAACAAGCTCTCTTGAAAACAGACAGTATCTTTTATCGCATCTTTCAGAGTATCCCCAGCACTTTCTTTGAACTAATTAACCAACCGCCGCAACTAGCTAGTGCTTACCAATTTTCTTCAGTCGAAGTCAAACAACTAGCGTTTAGAATCGATGGTGTCTTTCTCCCAAATGCAGCAGAATTACCGATTTATTTTGCTGAAGTCCAATTTCAACCAGACAAAAAGTTCTACTCACGTTTATTTACCGAAATCTTTAACTATCTCGACAAAACCGAATTAATCAACAATTGGCGTGGTGTGGTAATTTTCCCGAACCGCAGCGTTGATACTGGAGATACCGAGAGATATACAGAATTACTCAACTCACAACGAGTGAATCGCGTCTATCTTGACGAATTAAACTCAATTGAGACATCATCAATCGGCATAGAGACAGTTAAACTCATCATCGAACCCGAATCAACTGCGACAACAAAAGCTATAGAGATCGTAAACAGTGCCAGAGAGCAAATTCCAGATGTCGTTACCATTAGAGAAATTATACAATTAATAGAGACGATATTAATCTACAAGTTGC
>CAXUOL010000033.1:7469-14894 GCA_964252435.1 uncultured Nostoc sp. | reverse complement strand
GTTACCATTAGAGAAATTATACAATTAATAGAGACGATATTAATCTACAAGTTGCCGCGATTGACCCAGGAGGAGATGAAAAAAATGTTTGGAGCAAATGAGTTAAAGCAAACTAGATTTTACCAGGATGTTTTTGCAGAAGGTAAACAAGAAGGTAAACAAGAGGGCAGACAAGAAGGTAAGTTAGAAACCATACCCCAGTTCTTAGCATTGGGTTTAAGTATTGAGCAGATAGCTCAAGCGTTAGGTTTGGACGAACAAGTTGTTAGGCAAGCTGCACAACCAAAATCTTAAAACAATAGGGTGCGCGAAAGCTTAACAGTGGTTTAATAGAGACGATATTAATCTACAAGTTGCAGCGATTGAGGCAGGAGGAGATCGGAAAATGTTTGAATTAAATGACTTGAGGCAAACTAGATTTTTCCAAGATGTTTTTGAAGAAGGCAAAAAACAAGGTAGGCAAGAAGTTTTTGAAGAAGCTAAACAAGAAGGCAAGCAAGAAGTTTTTGAAGAAGCTAAACAAGAAGGTAAGCAAGAAGTTAAGTTAGAAATTATACCACATTTATTAGCGTTGGGGTTGAGTGTTGAGCAGATAGCTCAAGCGTTAGGCTTCGACGAAGAAGTTGTTAGGCAAGCTGCACAACCAAAATCTTAAAACAATTGATATATAGCTGATGGGGCGCAAGACTTTGCACCCCGATATTTTGCTGTATTTGACTCAGTTATTGCATTCAAATCTGACGGCTTAAGATACTCATTTTTATTTTTAGTATTTTTTATGTCTGTTACCTGTGTAACATATTTAAACGAGATAAAACTTTAAAATAATCTGGAATGGCTTTTAGTTATTGTTAATGATTAATTCTTTTTTAATGAAAGAGAATTAAAGAAAAAAGGATCTTAAAATTAGAAAAATAAATATTGATAAACAGGTGAGACTTTACAAGCATTATCACCTACATCATGCATGGGAAACAATAGAAAAACACATCGCCAATGACTAACGTACTATGGCTACAAGGTGGTGCTTGTTCAGGTAACACCATGTCATTTCTCAACGCCGAAGAACCGACAGTTTGCGATTTGATCGCTGATTTTAGCATCAAGTTACTTTGGCATCCATCTTTGGGATTGGAACTGGGCAATAATTTACAAACACTGCTGCGGGATTGCATTTCTGGCACAATTCCCCTAGATATTTTGGTATTTGAAGGCAGTGTTGTCAACGCCCCCAATGGCACTGGTGAATGGAATCGGTTTGCCGATCGCGCCATGAAAGATTGGTTAGCAGACCTCGCCAAAGTTGCTCAATTTATTGTCGCTGTGGGAGATTGTGCTACATGGGGGGGAATTCCCGCCATGTCACCCAACCCCAGCGAGTCGGAAGGTTTGCAATTTCTCAAACGTCAAGAAGGCGGTTTTTTAGGTAAAGATTTCGTTTCACAAGCGGGATTACCTGTAATTAATATACCTGGATGTCCTGCCCATCCTGACTGGATAACGCAGATATTAGTAGCGATCGCTACTGGACGCATAGCAGATATCGCCCTTGATGAACTGCATCGTCCTCAAACCTTCTTCAACACCTACACCCAAACAGGTTGTACCCGCAACGTCCACTTTGCCTACAAAGCCTCAACCGCCGAATTTGGTCAACGCAAAGGTTGCCTATTTTACGACTTGGGTTGTCGCGGTCCCATGACTCATTCTTCCTGCAACCGCATCTTATGGAATCGCGTCTCCTCCAAAACTCGCGCTGGGATGCCTTGTTTAGGTTGCACCGAACCAGAATTTCCCTTCTTTGACCTCAAGCCAGGAACCGTATTTAAAACCCAAACAGTCATGGGAGTTCCCAAAGAATTACCGCCAGGGGTGAACAAAAAAGACTACGCCTTACTCACAATGGTTGCTAAAGATGCAGCGCCACCTTGGGCGGAAGAAGACTTTTTTACAGTTTAGTCATTGGTCATTGGTCATTGGTCATTTGTCCTTTGTGATTTGACTAATGACTATAACCCAATACGGTTCAGTTAGAGTCAATTTTTTTAACGAACCGCAGAGGCGCAGAGGAAACAGAGAGAAGAAAAAAATGCTTAACTGAACCGTATTGGACTATAACCTTTCACACTCCCCTCTACCTCTCAACGATAAATCAAGGGTTTCGACCATTTTGCAGTGAGGCGAGTGAATAATTGCCAATGACAAATGACAAAGGACAAAGACAAATAACAAATGACAAAGGACAAATGACAAATGGGAATTCAATCATTAGATATATCGCCCGTCGGTAGAGTTGAAGGCGATTTAGATGTCCGAGTCGATATTGAGAATGGGCGGGTAGTTAACGCCTGGACACACGCCGAATTATTTCGCGGTTTTGAAGTTATCTTACGCGGTAAAGACCCCCAAGCGGGATTAATTGTTACGCCTCGCATTTGTGGCATTTGCGGCGGTTCTCACCTAACTTGTGCATCTTGGGCATTAGATACAGCTTGGGAAACTGAAGTTCCCCGCAATGCAATTTTGGCGAGAAATCTCGGTCAAATTGTCGAGACAATTCAAAGCATCCCTCGTTATTTTTATGGTTTGTTTGCCATCGACTTAACCAATAAAAAATACCGCCATAGTCGCTTTTATGATGAAGCTGTGAAACGCTTTGCTGCTTTCACAGGCAAATCTTATGAACTAGGCATAACAATTTCCGCTAAACCCGTAGAAATTTATGCACTGTTAGGCGGACAATGGCCCCACAGCAGTTATATGGTGCCTGGTGGGGTGATGTGCGCCCCCACTCTTACAGACATTACCCGCGCTTGGGCGCTTCTCGAATATTTTCGCACCAATTGGTTAGAACCAGTGTGGTTGGGTTGTTCTTTAGAACGCTACGAACAAATCCAAACTTATGATGACTTTAGAGATTGGTTGGATGAAGACCGCAATCATCGAGATTCCGACTTAGGTTTCTATTGGCGCATGGGTTTAGATATCGGTCTAGATAGATATGGCGCTGGTGTTGGTAAATATGTCACTTGGGGATATTTAGCCCATGAAGATAAATATCAAAAGCCGACTATTGAAGGACGAAATGCGGCGATGATTATGAAAAGTGGAGTGTATGATAGCTTTGCAGACACTCACGTTTTAATGGATCAGTCATTTACCCGCGAGAATACAACTCACTCTTGGTACGATGAGGGAACGGCAGACTTTCACCCTAGCGATCGCACCACTAAACCCACTGCAATTAATACCAAAGACTTCGATAACGCCTACTCTTGGTCGAGTGCAGTCCTTCATAAAGACTTCGGACGCTTGGAAACTGGCCCCTTAGCCCGTCAGTTAGTAGCTGGTGGTAAACATGGCGAATCTTGGCAACACTACGACGGCTTTATCCTCGATGTCTTCAAACGAATGGGTGGTGCTAGTATTCATGTGCGTCAACTAGCACGAGTTCACGAAATTGTCAAGTTATATCGCCAAGCTGAACACTGTTTGCGCGAATTCAAATTAAACGACCCTTGGTATATCAAACCCACAGAAAAAGATGGTCGCGGTTGGGGTGCAACGGAAGCAGCACGGGGTTCCTTGTCTCACTGGGTAGAAGTAGAGGGCGGTAAGATTAAGAATTACCAAGTTATTGCCCCTGGTACTTGGAATATTGGTCCTCGTGACGGCGAAGGAATCCGCGGCCCCATTGAAGAAGCTTTAATTGGCACACCCATTTACGATTCTAGCGACCCGGTGGAAGTTGGTCATGTGGCGCGATCGTTTGATTCATGTTTGGTGTGTACAGTTCACGCCCATGATGCGAAGACTGGTGAAGAGTTGGCGCGTTTTCGTACTGCTTAGAGAATGCTAATTACTAAGTAACGAATGGCTAATTGAATCACAATTAGCCATTTTATTTTGTGAATTTTTTGCCTTAAGGTTGAGCGATCGCCTCACGGTCGTATAAAGAAGCTCAACACAAACATAACTCCAAGACTAAGTGCAACAATTAGAAACAGCTTGCTACTTAAGTCTAAGAAGTGATTAAGAACCTCAACGTGTGGTCGCCCTGGAAGGCTGAGTTGTGCACGTATGTAATTGAGCCAACGAATTAAGTCTTGATTCTGACGAGCACCAAAAGAGAAAATTTGATAGAATCCAAAGCTTAAAATAGCAGGTAAAACAAGAGCATACCTAAGATAAGAATTATTTTTTATATGATCAAAATAGTAGACAAGAATCGCTCCTGTAATTGCATAAAACCATGTAATTACCTGCCATGTAACATTTACATAAAACTTAAATAAATCGGTGTAGACGTTATACTGTTTCCACAGTAAGTTGTTATCTTCTAAATTTTGTGATTTGGTAGCCCAATGTTCTTCTGTATCCAGTGCATTAGTCATACATTCGTACCTAAGTCTGTTTCTTAGCCTTCTCAACATTATCTCGACTACATGGTTCAGATTTACACTTCATTGATACATATTGTCTGATAGCTCTACTCAAGCAGATTTATTGCTTGTGCCGCAACAATTGCTACTGTGTATTTATACTGGACTAAGATGTGATCGTGTAGGTGTCGGATGCGATCGCTTTCTCAATCCAGTACACTAGATACTAATATAAATTAAAACTTTTGACTAGAAGCGATCGCACACAGTACCTACCACAGGCAATGTCTAACAACAAGCAGCTATGCGTCTACGCTTTGAGAACATAGAGTTATACTAACTCTATAAATAAATGGTGGCAATTTTGCTAGACATACTTTGTATGGCTGAAATTATTGAAATACCTGTTGAACTGACTCACTTTCAACTTCCTGAAGCTGTCCAAGAGCGTCTGCAATTTCTCCTAGATCGTCAAGATGCAGGCGAAGCGCTCCCCCTTGGAGAACGACGAGAAGCAGAAGGGTTGGTTGAGTTGGCAGAATTTTTATCTCTGTTGCACTTGCGTTCGCAGCGTGTGATGCAGCAGAGATAAATGGTAACGATTTCAGTTGCTTTACGTCGATTGGTCATTCAAAGAGCAGCCGAGCGCTGTGAATATTGCAGTTTATCCCAAGCAGGTCAAGCAGCTACATTTCATATCGATCACATTATTCCTGTGGTAGCAGGTGGTACAACAACAGCAAATAATTTGGCATTTGCTTGCGTGTCTTGTTCACTACGTAAGGCTGCCCGACAAATGGTTGAAGATCCAGAAACAGGAGAAAAAGTACTAATCTTCAACCCTCGTCAACAAGTATGGAAAAAAAACTTTCAGTGGAATGGTGTAGAAGTTGTTGGATTAACAGCTACAGGACGAGCAACAATTAATGCACTCAACATGAATCGTGCAATTATACTGGCAATTCGGGCAGAAGAAGAATTTCTGGGTCGTCATCCACCACCTTAAAAGGCTCTCCAATATTCGTATAACTTCTTGTGGTTTTAGAACAGGAATATTACTCATGGTCTACTGAATCACAATCTGTTGTATACCTACAAACTCTGTCTCCAACATCAGATCCTCATCCTCTAGAAGCATTTCAATAACTTCACGCAAATTTTCCTGCAATTCATCCAAGGTTTTACCTTGAGAATGCGCTCCAGGAAAGCCAGGGACATAGCCAACATAGAATTTAGTATCAGGATCTCTTTGAGCGATCGCAGTAAAAGTTTTCATATCACAATCATAGACAACCCTCACTTACAGCTTACTGGATTGGCCATCTACCTGAGCGTAGGCGTAGCCCGTCAGAGACATCGCACCACCAACTTTTTAACTGGGGAGTGAAGAGTGGGGAAAATGAGGGAGAAATAACCTATTCCCAATGCCCTATGCCCAATGCCTTATATTCAAAATTCGTAGTGTAACACACTAAAACTTATAGAAACAGTGCGTTAGGCTTGCCTTAATGCACTCCGACAAAACAGAAATTTACACGGTAAGCTTGTGTCTGATTTAGCGCTACATAATTATCTCCCTCGCGTTCCCGATGCCGCATTGCAAGAATACATAGAATGGTGTGTTTTAGAACAGGCAAAAGCCGCAGAATGTAACTTTACTCCTGATAGAAGTAAGTTAGATAATTTGCCACCAGAAGACTACGTTCCTAAACTTGTCGAGCAGTTCATGAAAGTTAAACCAGACCCAATTAAAGCCGGTTTGGTAGCTGCGATCGCTGGCAAGGAAGCTGACAAACATGATTTATCTGGTTTAGCGATCGCGGCTGATTTTGTATCTCTTTATGTCAAGTATTTAATTCCTAAAGAGGGAAGTACTAAAGAACAGGCTGAAGAGATATTAACTCAAGCATCACAACATCAGTATGAGAAACTGACTGATGTTGCCAAGAAACATGGTGTAGAGTTATAGTTTCCTGCTGATAAATTATTTTTCAGAGGCTTTGTCTGTCCCATCAGTCAGAGCCTCTTGCAGATTATGGCACAAAGTCGAAATAATCACAATCAGCAGAAGCTTGATGATGAGTTGTTCTTAATCTTATACCTTTACTATGATCTTAAGATTTAAAGTAAGTTTCACTGCATTTATAGATACAGTGAAACTTCTTATTTTATAATTTAGGAAACATATTATTAGTTTATAGTTAAATGGACAGAATCGTAGTTAACTCTCACCTTCATTTCGGTAAACCTTGCATCGCAGGAACACGCATCACTGTACAAAGCATTCTTGAACTGCTCAATGACGGACTTTCATTTGAAGAAATTATCCGAGACTACTACCCAGACCTAAAAATCGAAGACATTCGTGCCTGCTTAGGATATGCGATCGCTCTAGTGGCAGCTGAAGACATACGCCTAGTATCTATTTGAGTATGAGATTATTGCTAGATCAAGATGTGTATGCTGTGACAGCAAGATTTCTAGTTGATACCAGACATGATGTAGTTCTTGTTGCTCAGATTGGTCTTTCGCAAGCAAGTGATGAAGAAATACTTAGAACAGCACAGGAACAAAACCGTATTCTGATTACGCGAGATAGAGACTATGGAAATCTTGTTTTTGTGAGAGCAATGGGATCTGGAGTCATCTATCTCCGAATCCTACCTACAACTGTGAATAAAGTTCATAACGAACTGGTACGAGTTATAGAAACTTACTCTGAAGTCGAATTAGTAGGGGCATTTGTAGTTGTACAAGCAGATGGGCACAGGTTTAGAAAAGTACCTTTGTAAAAGTTTAAAGTATATTATTTTAATGGTTGTAGATGTCGAAAGTGAGGTTATAGTTCAATGGATAAACTAAGTAACTACAGAAATATTATTAAAAATATTCTCATAGAGTACGATCGCCTCTGCAATAGCTCACCTGATGATGACTTAGAAAGCCTTTTAGCACTCGATGATGAACGCGATCAATATCTATGGTTTCAGATTGGCTGGCAAAAAAATCGCCGAATTAAAGGTATTACTGTACATATTCGGAT
>CAXUOL010000033.1:0-7369 GCA_964252435.1 uncultured Nostoc sp. | reverse complement strand
AGATTGGCTGGCAAAAAAATCGCCGAATTAAAGGTATTACTGTACATATTCGGATTAAAAATAACAAAATTTGGATCGAAGAAGACTGGACTGAAGAAGGTATTGCCACCGAATTATTAAACGCAGGGGTTCCCCAAAGTGATATTGTGTTAGCTTTTCATCCTCCCAGCGATGCCTACGGCGGTAAACTACGCGCTTTAACTGAATTTGCAACTGCTTAAACAATTAAATCTCATCCCATGCTCACTATTATTGGTTGCGGAAATCTCAATCGCAATGACGACGCAGTAGGCGTAATCATTGCCCAGCGCTTACAAAAATATCTAGCTGAAAACCCTCATCCTCATGTGCAAGTATATGATTGTGGCACCGCAGGGATGGAAGTAATGTTTCAAGCTAGAGGTAGTAAACAATTAGTAATTATTGATGCAAGTTCAACTGGTTCTGAACCAGGTGCTGTGTTTAAAGTTCCAGGAAAAGAACTGGAAGCTTTGCCAGAACCTAGTTATAACTTGCATGATTTTCGTTGGGATAATGCTTTAGCCGCCGGACGGAAAATCTTTCAAAATGACTTTCCCGAAGATATAACAGTTTATTTAATTGAGGCGGCAAATCTTGGTTTTGGACTGGAGTTAAGTCCTGCTATCAAACATTCTGCTGATTTGGTTTTTGAAGAGGTAGCTGCACTTATCAACCAGAATAATAAGTAAAAATTCCTAACTTCTAACTCCTAACTCCTAACTATTTTCTTAAGCCCAATCCCGATAAACAGAAAGTTCATCTACCCTCATTTCAAAAGGTACGCCTTGACTTTCTGGCGGACAAACACGGATTTTCGCGCTGTCAACAATTCCATGTAGCAATGTCCCCATTGGCACCATTTTTTGTAAAACACGCCAATTAGTAACTTGATCGGGACATTCAATTACCAATGTTAGAGCATTGGCATGGGTTGTAACATACCACCGACAATTAGATAGCAGATTTTGAATCGTGCGATCGCACGCCTCATAAAAGTATCTGCTAATAGAATCCTCTAGTTGTTGCCGCAGTATAATATCCGCAGATGTCGGTTGTATTGGATGTGAGTCATCACCATTGAAGTAATACATCTTTCTAGCCATATCGTTGAATTTCCTGCTTATATTCCAATCACTACTCCATAAAGTACATCTTTATTTGTTTCTAATAATTCTTGGGTTTCGTCATCATAATAAGCACCAATCCCACTACATTGAATTCCCAAATAATTACTAGTTAAATAAAGTCTTTGTCCGAGAAAACCAGCTATTTGCATAGCAGTTTGATAATTTAAATAATCTGACACAAAAAATAAAGTTACAGCGCTATCTTTTGCAATAGCCTGATTAATACATAAGTAACCTGTCTTTTCACTAAAATTACCCGTTTTAACCAGATGTGTACCTCTATATAACCCAGGTATCATTCCCTCTACCCGATGCACCACTGAGTAAATTTCTATTTCCTCATAATTTTCTGTCGGTATTGACTGCTGAAGTTGTTGCATTACATATAAATAATCTTCTTGAGAAATAGCCTCTTTCCGGAAACGTCTAATAGAACGTCTATCCCAAACAGTTTGATAAAATTTATCCCGATCAAAATCAAATTGAGGATACTCTAATTTTTGCTGGCGACTCTTTTGTAGAGCAGTTGCTTGATAGGCATCTTCGATAAATTGATTAGCTTCAAAATAATCAGTACCACAGACAAAAGGAACTTTCAGCCTTAAGCGCCTGATTTTCTTGTCTTGTATTTCTCCTGACACCGCACAACCAGTAATAAACTCCTTATTCTCAAAACCCAAATCAGAATTGAGCGCAAGTTTATCAAAGTCAAAAACTAGTTGTATATCTTTTTTATGGAGATAAGCTGAAGCTGCGATTGCACCTAAATGGTGTCCGCTATCTAAGAAGCAATATCTTATGCTCCTGTTTTGATATTTCCAGCTAGACCTATAATAAACACAACTAATTAAAAAGATGAATCCGTTGATACTTTTACCAGGTATAATATAATTTTCTAACCCATCATCAATTAATTCATAGATGAGAGTTAGACAATTATTCTCAACTTCTAGATGGTATATACCATTTACTATTCCTTCAATACCGCGAACCTGTACGTAAACTTCTGTAGGATACAGAGCGCCTGCTGATGGATTCACCCGTAATTTTAATGGGCCATCTTTATATACTTTTTCTAGTGTTATCGCACTGGTTAATGAGATAAAAGCATGAACAAGATTATTGAGATTTAATTTTACTCTCCGATAAAACTTGGGATAAACTTTAAATGAAGATGGTTGTGTTGAAGCATCTACATAATTTGGGTCAAGTTGTACCGATAAGTAAGAATGCTTGGTAGCGTCATGATAGGCTTTCCCCGATATCTGACTTGATAGCATTTTTAATTATCCTTAAGACTTCTACGTTGCTAGCAAAATCTATCGCTTTATAATCGTCTAAGTTTTTTAAATATAAATTAGGATGATGTTGTAAAAGTAACTTGACGACTTCTGTCTTTCCGGCTGATGCTGCATACATTAAAACAGTTGCACCGTTATCATTTTGGTTGTCAATATTAATGTTGGCGGCCAGCAGTAAATTAATTAAATCATAGTGATTACCAAAACAAGCAAACCACAAAGCATTGTTGCGATCGCTATTTTGAGCATTGATATCTGCACCCACATCAATTAGTTCTTTGACGACTGTATGAATTCCTTCTCTTGTCGCTCTCATTAAAGCTGTATCACCATTTTCACCCGGTTGATTTAAATGGCTATGATTATAGCCTTTTGTTATTAGCCATTGGGTTGTTGCTTCACTCAAACTTTGACTGTTGGTTCGATTCATCAGTATTCCTTAGTTAACTTTATTTCTGCCAATTTACTAATATAAATTTGCTTGGCAAACAGAATGGTGAGCAATGCCCACCATTATTTAAAAATGTTATCTAAATTATTTAAACTTACATATATGCTATCAAGTTTATAAGTTTAAATTATGAATCATTTATAAAGATCGCCAGATGTTTTTCTTAAAAAAATTTGAAAAGTTATCTAAAAGAAGTAATTATTACAGTTTTGCTTGATAAAATAGATTAATGGTAGAAAGGTGAATTTAAATCCCCAATTTCTTCAATAAGTCGGAAATCTAAGCAGTAAGGATGTATATTTTTAAATTTACTGGCAATGATAAGAATATAAAATATTGTCTACATCTTCGATAGTAAGACTTTGTTTGTCAGCTAAAGTTTTCAATATATTGGTAATATCTTTAAGCTGAGATAAATTAAATGAAAGTCCTAATTCATTAGCTCGGTGATTAACCGCCTGTTTTCCAGTTAATTTATGATTGATTAAAATTGAGCGCGTTACACCAAAATTCCGGGGATTAATAGCTTCATAAGTCTCAGAGTTATTAAGCATAGCCTTAGTATGAATACCAGCTTTATGACTAAAAGCACTCTCTCCAAAAACACAATGGTTAAAAGGAATAGGAATTCCAATTTTTCTCGCAACTAATTCATGCAAGTAATCAAGTTTATCTAAGTGATATTTAGACTTAATCTGCTCTGGATTTGTAGCATATAACCTAGCAATGAATCCAGCTAGTGAGGTAATACCATTGCGTTCACCAATCCCCAGAACACAAGTGTCAATATGAGTTGCTCCCGCTTCCAGTGCTGTATAACTGTTAGCATTTGCACATTTTGTATCATTATGACCGTGAAACTCAATATCTAAATTAGTGAACTGTCGCAAAGTCTTCACTAATTCAAATACTTGCATTGGGGTAATAATTCCTACTGTATCAGCAATTCCTATGCGTTTGACAAATCCTAATTTCTCAATTGCTGAGTAAATTGTGATTAAATCTCCTGTGCAAGTACGTGACGAATCCTCAGTCGAAAACCGTAACTCAATATCAGGGGCTTGTTGATGAATAAATGTTAAAACTTCAGATGCTAAATCAATAATTTGATTAATATTTTTACCATGACTGAACTGACGCATCAAAGCAGAACTACCGATAGTTAAATTAATCCCGGCTACGCCTGTTCCTAAAGCAACTTTAGCATCTTCTAAGTGACAGCGAATGTGAGTTAATATTTTGGATGGCAAGCCTAACCGAGCCAATTGTTCACAGTCTCGTCTAGACTGAGGCGAAGCAATTGGTGACGTTAACTCAATATATTCCACTCCAAATGCAGCAAGGGCTTCAGCGATTTCGACTTTATCATCTGAAGAAAAATTGGCTTTGACGAATTGTTCACCTTCACGAAGAGTACTTTCTACAATTGCAAATTCAGATAGTGACATTGAGCGATCCTTGTGCTAATTCTTACTAAGGATATTTATTAGTTTTAATATCACCATATTTGCATAATTGAGAAATAATTGCTTTAGCTGATTCTTGGGGACTGACTATAGTATCAATTATAAGAGAGCGATCGCTTATAGCCATCGCTTCTAAAATCTGTTTCGTAGGAACCGAATCATAGTTCTGACTCTCTTCAACAAATATTTTTAGTTTGTCCCGCAATTCTACATCTGTGACAACTTGTTTACCTACAAGTTCTAAGATTTCTTGTTCTTCTTTAGGAGTAAAATAAGCAGAAGCCTCTGGTACGCCCAAACTAGCAAAGTTTGTCAGTGCTTCTGGGATAGTTTGGCTATTATCATCTAACTCTTGACTAGCAATCCAATCAAAAGAATCATGACGTTTTAAAAGTCTTTCTAAACGCACTGTATTTGGTGCAGTCAACATTACAAATTTAGCCTTTTTTAAAACCTTAGCTGCATAGCTAACCTCATTTTCACCACGCAAACTATCGAAAACTAACATAGAATTGACTTGTTGTGGATTAATGTGTAGCGAAGCTAAAATGTGACCCATTCCACCAGGGAAGTATTCTCGATAAAGGTGAGTATAAGTTAGGCGTTTAATCCGGCAATGGGGTTGCATAAGTTTCTCTTGCATTTTTAACATTGGCGCAATTATTACGCGTTCGGTTAAAATACGACGATTAGGTAAAAGTGTGAAATCCAAGCCTTCTTCAACCAAAGCTTTTGTGATTGTGCTTTTTCCCACGCCAGTCATACCTACTATGATTAGTAAAGGAAAACTTGTTATTGGCAACCAGTCTTTAGGAACAGGAAATCCTACGCCTACACCTGGACTTAAGTGTTCAAAAAATAGATTTTGTCTTGTTGTATTAAGTCGATCCTGCACAATATAAACCTCTTTTTAATCTAGTTATTATAAATACATAACTTTTTTATAACCTCAGTGTTTATACATAACTAAATAGCTATATTAAATTGATGATAATATCCATCAATAGTTAGTTTTTTTAATTTTTATCTTACTTTTTGCAGCAAATGACTGCCCCACCCATTTATATAATGCTCGTAAGAATTCAGGAGTCAGAATTCAGGATTCAGAATAGTTAAAGAATCAGAAGAATATTTAATGAATAAATATACTAATTATTCTAGATTACTTATAAATTCTGATTCCTGACTCCTGGGTGCTGAATCCTTACTAATGCTCGTCAAGCAGAGATACTACTGTTAAGTAAATGAGAATTATTTCAAAATTATTAAGATATCTTAAAAAAAGCTAGTTTTAAAATCAAAATTTGCTAACTTACTAAAGTATAAATAGTTCAATTTAGTGAATTAAAAACATGGAAATTAGCGCTCGTAATTCTCTTAAAGGTACTGTCAAAAAAGTTGTACATGGTTCAGTTAATACTGAGATAACTTTAGAACTAGGGCCAGGAGTAGAGCTAGTGTCAATCATCACAAAATCATCAGCAGAAAAGCTATCACTTGCAGAAGGTAAGCAGGCTTATGCTGTGATTAAATCATCAGATGTGATAGTTGCTGTTGATTAAAAAATAGAGTTGGCTTCCTTTGCAAGCCACTCTATTTTTGATATCAAATTGCATTTATTTATATAATCTTAGTGATTAAAAGAGTCCAATAGCGTAGTTAAGCGTAATTACAGCAATCATATTAGATTTTTAAGAATTGAAAATTATAGATACCCGACTTATTTAAAAATTTGGCTATTTTATTTTTCAGCAATAATTAAGTAAGGCTATATATAAATGCTAATTAATGTAATTATTAATAATGCGAACATAAATTGCTCGCACACTTTCTAAATCTAGTACAAAATCTATATTATCAATATTGAGAATAAAAGAAGGAAAGTGTTGTTTTAAAGTGATATGAGTTCCTGTTACTATTCCCATTGATATGAGTTTGTTCAATATTGTTTTATCCTGAGTCTTACAGAAAGTTACGATTCCTCGCTCTCCTGTTCTCAATAATTCTAATGAACAGCCAGTAACACTAAAGCTGGTAAACATTTTCATTATAAATTAGGAATTGTGAAAGGAAGAAGGAAGTATATTTTCATCCTTCATCCTTAATCTTTTATTTAGTTGCAAAAGGCAGCAACTAAAGTAATAATTTAGACCAGATATGCTTCTTGATGTGTTTTAATTGTGCAATTAGAACGAGGATAAGTTACACAAAGTAGAGCGTATCCTTTAGAAACCTGATCGTCATCTAAAAAGTTTTGATCGTCTTGATTAACTTCACCTTCAACAACCTTACCAACACAGCTAGAGCAAGAGCCTGCATGACATGAAAAGGGCAACTCAATACCATTTTCTTCTGCTGCTTCTAAGATGGTGGTTTCTTCGTCAACTTCAATTGTGGTGTCGATGTCTTCTTTTTTGTTGATTAATCTAACTTGGTAGGAAGCCATTTTCTGATTCTCCTCAAACGTGATACAGTTGGTGTAATTTCTGAAGTTTTTGAGCAACCTATCCTACTTTTTGCTTCCCTTCTTCTTACAGAGATGCTAAGTTTAGTCAGCTCTTTATAGAGATAGGGGATGCAACCCGAACTAGAAGCTATCTCAAGGGCATTCAAACTCTGCGGAGTGCGTCTATGGGAAGTCTCTACAATTGACTTAGAACTAACAGAATGATGTTAGCTGCAAGGTACACCAGTAGGCGTACAGTCGCCTGTTTTAAAAGACTTTCCACAACCGCAGGTATCAGTTGCATTAGGGTTGATGAATTTAAAACCGCTTTCCATCACTCCCTCAACGAAGTCAACAATAACTCCGTCTAATAAGGGCGCACTTTTGGCATCAACGTAAACCAGTACTTTGCCTTGCTGACTTACTAAATCATCTGGTTGGGGCTTGCTGGTGATATCGATCGCATATTCATAGCCACTGCAACCACCATCTTTTACCGAGATGCGGACACCTTTAGTTGCGCCATCAGCGTCGGGTGCGGAACCTTTAAGGAATGC